>CAZDUT010000115.1:0-9762 GCA_964508695.1 uncultured Alteromonas sp. | reverse complement strand
GGAAACCCAGCAGGCGCTGATTGAAAACGGCCTGCGGCACAAAGTGCGGGTACAAACCGACGGTGGCCTGAAAACCGGTCTGGACGTGGTAAAAGCCGCCCTGTTGGGTGCCGAGAGCTTTGGCTTTGGTACCGGTCCCATGGTGGCATTAGGATGTAAGTACTTACGTATCTGCCACCTCAACAATTGCGCTACCGGTGTCGCGACACAGGATAAGAAACTGCGCGATGAGTTCTTCATCGGGCTGCCCGAGATGGTAATGAACTACTTTACGTTTATTGCCCGCGAGGTGCGCGAGATCATGGCGGCGCTGGGTGTGCGTAAATTTGACGAATTGATCGGTCGAACCGACTTGTTGCAGGTTATCGACGGTATTTCTGCCAAACAGAACAAACTCGATCTGTCACCGCTGCTGGCGACGCCAACCGCCGGGGATCACACCCGGTTGTTCTGCTCGCAAACTACCAATGAGCCGGTGGATAAGGGCGAACTGAATGCGCGTATACTCAAAGATGCCGGTGATGCGATAAAGCAGGCGAGCGGACTACGCCTTGCTTACCCTATTCGCAACACCGACCGTTCAGTCGGTGCACTGGCTTCCGGGGAAATTGCCAGACATCACGGTAATCACGACATGGAAGATGCTCCGGTAGAAATTCAGTTCACGGGTACCGCCGGGCAGAGCTTTGGTGTGTGGAACGCTGGTGGCCTGCATATGCGTCTTGAAGGCGATGCCAATGATTACGTAGGTAAAGGTATGACGGGCGGCAAACTGGTCATTTATCCACCACGCGAAATCAGTTTTACCGCAACCGAGAGTGCCATCATGGGTAACACCTGCCTGTACGGTGCTACCGGCGGTAAACTGTTCGCTGCCGGCCGCGCAGGTGAGCGTTTTGCGGTGCGTAATTCCGGCGCTATTGCGGTTGTGGAAGGCACCGGTGATAACGCCTGTGAATATATGACCGGTGGCATCGTGGCCGTACTTGGCCCGGTTGGCGTAAACTTTGGGGCCGGCATGACCGGTGGTTTTGCCTACTTGCTGGATGATAAAGATGATCTGGATAACCGGGTTAACAGTGAACTGGTTGAGGTTATGCCAGTCGAGGACAAGATGATTTTAGTCGAACATCTACGTGGCCTAATCAACCAGCATTACGAGGAAACGGGAAGTGATCACTCACTTTCTCTGCTCACCGACTTCAACAAAACCTTGTCGCGGTTTAAGTTAATTAAACCCAAAACCAGTGATGTGAAAAACCTCCTCGGTCACATCAGCCGTTCAAGCGATGAGCTGCGCATACAGGCGCAATAAGAGGATCAGTAACTATGGCAAAGAATGTTTATCAGTTTGTCGATGTCGAGCGGATCGATCCGACGAAAAAACCGATATTTGTGCGCAAACAGGAATTTGCGGAAATTTATCAGCCATTGAGTCAGTCACAAACAGAAGGTCAGGCCGATCGCTGTCTGGACTGTGGCAACCCTTATTGCGAATGGAAATGCCCGGTGCATAACTATATTCCGCAGTGGCTGGACCTGGCCAATCAGGGCCGTATCATTGAAGCAGCCGAGTTGTCGCACAAGACCAATAGCTTGCCTGAAGTTTGCGGCCGGGTGTGTCCGCAGGACAGGCTATGCGAGGGGGCGTGTACCCTTAACGACGATTTCGGCGCAGTCACCATCGGCAGTATTGAAAAGTACATTACCGATGAAGCGTTTAAGATGGGCTGGCGTCCTGATATGTCCGACGTTATCTGGACCGACAAAAAGGTCGCCATCGTGGGTGCCGGCCCTGCGGGACTGGCCTGTGCAGATATTCTCGTGCGTAATGGCGTCAAGCCGGTTGTGTATGATAAATATGAAGAAATTGGTGGTCTGCTGACCTTCGGCATTCCCTCGTTCAAGCTGGAAAAAGAAGTCGTTACGCTGCGCCGCGAGATTTTCACCGACATGGGCGTAGAGTTTGTACTGAACACCGAAATTGGCAAGGACATCAGCTTTGACGAGTTGATGCAAAACCACGATGCAGTGTTTTTAGGTATGGGCACTTACAAGTCTATGCAGGGTGGTTTCGACAATGAGCAGGTACCGGGCGTCTACGAGGCTCTGCCGTTTCTGGTGGCAAACACCCGCCGGGTGATGGGCATAGAGAAAGATCCCGCTGATTTTATCGATATGAAGGGAAAACGGGTGGTCGTGCTGGGCGGTGGAGATACCACCATGGACTGTGTGCGAACGTCTATCCGTCAGGGTGCCGAGCGCGTGGTCTGTGCCTACCGGCGTGACGAAGCAAGTATGCCGGGCTCACGCAAAGAAGTCGTGAATGCCAAAGAGGAAGGGGTGGAATTTATGTTCAACCTGCAGCCTCTGGACATTGAAGTTGATGATAACGGCAACACCATTGGGGTACGTTTGATCAAGACGCAAATGGGTGAGCCGGATGCTGCCGGTCGGCGACGCCCGGTAGAAGTCGAAGGCTCTGAGCATGTGCTTGAAGCCGACGCGGTGATCATTGCGTTCGGTTTCTCGCCCAGTCCCGCCAGGTGGTTTGCCGACCACGGCATTATTCTGGACGAAAAGGGCCGCGTAGTCGCCCCGTCGAAGGCCAAGTTTGCTTATCAAACGGCTAACCCGAAGATCTTTGCCGGTGGCGACATGGTCCGAGGCAGCGACCTGGTGGTCACGGCCATTGATGAGGGCCGCAAAGCCGCAGAAGGTATGCTCGATTACATGGGCGTGTAATCTGGCAAGATACTGCCGGTGCCCTCACCGGCAGTGCCTTCTCTACCGCGTATACCAACCTGACCAAATACATACCCAAAACCGCCATTTAGCAATTGCGCTGCCGTGCACTGCCCCCTACTATATCTGTCAGGTTTTAAACAAATGCGTTGATTGCTATGTCATTTTTTTGTCGCACCGCAGCGTTTCTGTCCCTACTGAGCGCAACAGGTATTGCTGTTGCAGCCAGTGATGATACAGCCGCTGTTACACCGGCGCCGCAAATCAAGGTTTGCGAAACTACATTTTTTGATGTCCCGTTGCCGGATAATGCTAGTCAGTGCCAGCCATTTCTTGATGCAATGCAGGCGGCCAGCGAACAGCCCGACACAATTCCGGCAAGCCTGGTGTATTTCACCCCACTGGCCAATCAGGCAGTGATTGAGTTTTATCAGGACAAGCTTAGCCTGACACAGCATGCGCCGGTGAGTCAGCGTACCCTGCTTGTGTCTGAGGATAGCCAGGTTCGCATCGTGGTCTCGCCAGATAATCAGGGCTCTCAGGTCGATATCCTGGTCAGTCAGCACAGCCCGGCGCCCGCCCAGTAACTCCCCTTTTTTATTACTCTCCCTG
Organism: uncultured Alteromonas sp.; assembly: GCA_964508695.1. Classification (GTDB taxonomy): domain Bacteria; phylum Pseudomonadota; class Gammaproteobacteria; order Enterobacterales; family Alteromonadaceae; genus Alteromonas. Next base: position 6,405 of record CAZDUT010000115.1, on the reverse strand, counting down.
AGTAATTTTGTGCCACGGTAAAACGTGGCACTGCCTTTGCGAAGTGGCATCACCTTTGCAAAAATATCCATCGAGTTCAGTATTTGCCGACTGAGTGTCACTTTTCTGACGCTTAGCCTGCGAGTTGATTATGTGAGGAATACGATGGAACTGGCAATAATCTTAATGATGTTACTGATCGTCGTGGCAGCAGGTGCCATGAAACTGTCAGACAACGGCGTGACTTTTCCCTTTCGTCAAAAGCCGCAGTTATTTACTCCGGTAGAGCATTCGTTTTTAAAGATGATTGAACAGGCTGTGGGTCAGGAGTTTCGTATTGTTTGCCTGGTTCGGTTAAGCGATGTGATCACCGTTCGCCAGCAGGCTGACAAGAAAAAAGCCCGCGCAGCACTGTCACGGGCTGCATCACGTCAGTTGGATTTTGTGTTATGCGACCGCGAGGACATGCGCCCCATACTTGCTATCGATCTTGTCCACTCTCAGGGTAAAGACGGCTACAAGACACAGAAAGACTGGTTTGTGACGGGCGCGCTTGATGCCGCTGGTGTTCCGCATGCACGCATTAAAGTGAAGTCGGGTTACAGCGTGGAAGATATTCGCGACTGTCTGGAAAGCAAGTTGGTATCTTATCGTCGTGTTCAGCAAAAGCTGGCCCAGCTACCTACGCATAACCCAAAGACCCCCAAACGCCCGACCCGTCCGCTTCGTTCAAGTCGCCCTGCGGCGGCCTGAGGGAAGACTTCCGTCAGCCAGTTTAGTGTATTAACGTGCCCCCGCGCGTTTTTCTATCAGCCTCCTTTTATGGGGGCTGACTTTTTTCCCCTGTCAGTTTGACCGCAATCCCATTACAATTGCGTTTTTGTCACAACCTCTGTGTCTGTAAGCCGCAGGAACAGAGAGTACACGCAGGAATGGTGTTATGAAAAAAATCGGAATTCTTGGCGCGATGGAAGAAGAAATCGCGCTACTTCAGTCATCCCTGGAAAATTGCCAAACCGTCACCTGGAAACACCTCACTTTTTTCGAAGGCACCCTTCACGGTATGGATGTTGTGCTGGTGAAATGCGGTATTGGTAAAGTTGCCGCCGCGCTGGCCACCACCGCGCTTATTGAACGCTTTGAACCTGACGCTGTAGTCAACACGGGGTCGGCCGGAGGCTTTGATACCGAGCTGAATATCGGTGATGTGGTTGTCGCCGGGCGGGTGATGCACCACGACGTGGATCTTACGCATTTTGGCTACAGTCTGGGTCAACCAGCCGGCATGCCGGAATACTTTGCCTGTGACATGTCACTGATTAATGCCGCAGAGACCGCGGCGCAAGCCATCTCCGACATTCAGCACAAGCGTGGCCTGGTGTGCACTGGCGATGCCTTTATCGGCAGCGACGAAGCCGTTGTCGCGCTTAAGGAAAAGTATCCCGCCATGAGCGCGGTAGAAATGGAAGGTGCGGCCATTGGTCAGGTTTGCCACATGCTGGATGTGCCGTTTCTGGTCATTCGTTCGTTGTCAGACATTGCCGGAAAAACATCATCGGTAAGTTTTAAAGAATACCTTGAGACCGCGGCCCGTCATTCGGCGCAGTTGGTCATGGGTATGATCAAAGAGCTATCCCTTCGCAACTGATCATGAGCACGCTTCTCACCCATCCGGCTATGCTGTCACTGTATGTGCTGCTGATTGTCGTTGGCTTAGATACTGTGTGGCGTTGGCCGCCGGCGAGTCATCCGCTTACGCTGATGCGCTACCTGGCACTTCGCATGGGTGACAAGGTTTGTCCGGGCCCATTGGACAGACCGCTGCAACACAAGATATCTGGCACGCTGGGGGCGGTACTGCTGGTGGCGCCCCTTTGTGTGGCACTGGCTATACTGGTCTCCATGGCGCATTATCCAATCTTTTTTGAAGCCCTGATCATGCTGGTAATACTCGACTTTCATCAGACACGCTATCAGTACAATCAGGTGCTGCGTACGGTAGGGCAAAACAAAAAGATGCTGGCCCGGGAGTCGGTATCAGTAATGGTGGCGCGCGACTGTGACAAGCTCACCGATATAGGCATTGCCAAAGCGGCCATCGAAAGCTTATTACTCAAGTTTTACTACCTGTATTGTGGCGTGGTGTTTTGGTTTATGGTGGCCGGCCCGGTTGCGGCCCTGGCATACCGGTTACTGCTGGATATCAGCTGGCAGTGGAATGTGCGCAAACCGCGGTTCAGACTGTTTGGCAGGCCGGTGCGCGTACTTGTGCGTCTGCTCAGGTTGCCGCCTGCAATAATCGGCGCAGTGATCATGCTTGTTGTTACCAGCCCGGTTGACGCCGTGCGGCGATTAAACACTACCCGCGATAAAAGTGGCACTTCCCGACTGCTGGCGCTGTTTGGCGGCGGCTTAGATGTGCAACTCGGTGGCCCGGCGTATTACGCGGGCCGCCGTATTGAACAGGTTCGGGTCGGTGGCGAACACGAGGTGCGCTACTCGCATATGGTGTACGCCAAGCGTGCGGTGTATCGCGCCATGACATTGCTGGTAGCGCTGGCGTGTCTGATACAACTCACCGTTGCTGCATTGACTCCTGTGTTACCGGTAAGCTGAATGCGCATCATTTTTCTTATTTTGACAGTGCTGAGTATTAACGTAAACGCTAAGGAGCGTATCGTCAGCCTGGCCCCGCACCTGACCGAATGGGTATACAGCTTAAAGCAGGAGCAGGCACTGGTAGCAGTAAGTGCCTACAGCAACTACCCCACTGCCGCGCAGCAACTGCCCCGGGTGGCGGATTACCGCGGTGCTGATCTGTCTGCCATCGCGGCCCTGTCCCCTACCCTGATTCTTGCCTGGGAAGGGGGAAACCGGCCTCAGGACATCGCCCGTTTACGCTCTCTCGGCTACAACGTTTTTTCTTCCCGTATTGAACAGCCACAGGACATCGCCAGTGAAATTGAACGTCTGGCTGTCATTCTTGACAGCAAAAAGCGGGCTAAGCAACTTACGACTCCGTTTCGCCAACAACTACAACAACTCAATACAACCTTTCGGCGCTCGTCACTGGTACCGGTGTTTTACTACAGCTGGCAATTACCACTGATGAGTATTGGCGAAGATGCCTGGCCTAACAGGTTACTGCAGGTATGCGGGGCGACCACCATTTTTGCCGATTCACCCACAGCGTATCCGCAGGTAAGCCTGCAGCAGGTAATCCGGCGCCAGCCGGCAGTCTTAATTGCAGCGTCTAACGACGATGTGAAACAGCATCAGTCGTTCTGGGAGCCGCACCGGGGAATACTGGATGCGCCGCTGATTATGGTTAACCCGGATATTACCAGTCGTTTCACCCTGCGACTCACCAAAGAGTTGAGCTCACTGTGTACAAAGCTTGCGCCCTATACTCAGCAGACAACCAAGCAATAGCAGCGCAAACTGTAGCCTTCGTGCCTTAGAGCCGGTACTATAAATGTCTCTACACTACGGAGAGATATTATGCGTACTTTTGCTCTTCTCACCCTCCTGTTAGTTGCTGTGGCGCTGGTATCGCCCTGGCAATGCTCCGCCAGTGCCCAACCACAAAAAAACGTTGAGGCGTCTCCGTATTTGCTTGAACGCGTTAAAAATAAGGAGTGGTTGTTGCTCGATGTGCGATCAGAAGAAGAATACCAGCAGGGGCATATTCCTGGTGCAGTAAACGTTCCTTATGACGCCATTGACCAATACCTGTCCAGCATCGACGGTTATAAAAATAAACCGGTGATTGTTTATTGCCGCTCCGGGCGGCGGGCTAAGCTGGCCATGAAAGAGCTGGAAGACAAGCAGTTCGATCAGCTGATGCATCTGGAGGGCGACATGCTGGGATGGAATGAACGCAACCTGCCAGTTGAAAAACTGCCAATGGAAAAAATGTAACGCCACCACGACAAGCGGCCGGCGGTTTTGGTACACTTTCGCGGTTTTAACGCCGACTATATGAAGTGAGGAGCCTTATGAAAATCGATATCGCGACCCCTGCGATGTTGTTCCCGGCCATATCGTTACTATTACTGGCCTATACCAACCGGTTTCTCACACTGGCGACCATTATCCGAAATTTCAGTTATGCCGGCACTGATGACAATACCCTGGCGCAGATTAAAAACCTGCGCACCCGTATCCAACTGATAAAGCGTATGCAGATTGCCGGGGTAGGCAGCTTTTTTCTTTGTACCGTCGCCATGCTGGCGATTTACCTCACTTATCAGCAGGTCGGAAACTGGCTATTTGCCACCAGCCTTATCTTTTTGCTGTATTCATTGTGGATGTCGGTACGTGAGATCCTTATCTCCTCCGAGGCGCTGGATTTTCACCTTGAAGGGATTAAGAAGCGGGAAGAAAAACCATGACGACACCTGATATTACTTATGTACCGCTTGAAAAAGCCCACTTTGCACAGGTGATTGCACTGGGCAATCTGGTTCAGGGCGACAATTACCTGGATGAGCACTCTCTTGCAGACATTTATCAGAAAAGCTGGCATGACGATGTTAACGCCAGCTACGTCGCATTGCACGACGGGCATGTTGTCGGTTTTCGGCTCACTTATGCCCACAGTCAGTGGCAGCACGACGAGTGGTGCACGCCCGATGCATGGCCGGTGGCAGCAGACAAAGTGTGCTACTTCAAATGCAATACGGTCGATCCCGCTATGCAGGGGGCAGGCATCGGCAGCCATTTGCTAAGGCTCTCAGTTGAGCAGGCAAAGGCGCAGGGCGCACTTGCCGGTCTTGCCCATATCTGGCTGGCCAGTCCAGGCAACAGTGCGTTTAAATACTTTTCCAAAAACGGCGGTCAGCTTATCAGGAAGCACCCGAATAAGTGGCGACATGCGTCAATTTACGAAGGTTATGATTGCCCGGTATGCGACGGCTATTGCAAATGCGATGGCGCTGAGATGTTGCTGGTCTTTTAATGAGTTACGATCCGCTTACCGACACGGCGGTAAATGCAAATACTCCACAGGCCGACAGCTACTGGCGCACCACCCACTCCCCAGCAAGTTACCCGGCGCTTTCCCGCGACATTCATACGGACTACCTTGTCATCGGCGCCGGTTATACTGGCTTGTCTGCGGCATTAACCCTGGCCGAGCACGGTAAGCAGGTTACCCTGATAGATGCGCGCCAAAGCGGCTTTGGCTGCGCCGGACGAAACGCGGGTTTTGTCTTAACCGGTACAGGGCGACTAAGCGTCCCCACGATTGCTGAGAAGTGGGGTGATGACATAGCCAAAGGGATGGCCCGGGAATTTACCGCCGCCGTTGACACCCTGACAACCCGCATTGACACGCATAACATCAGGTGTGACCTGACACCCGGTGATTATTATAAAATTGCCCACAACACCAAACAGGCAAAGCTGCAACAAGCGATAGCCCACCGCAGTGAGCTTGAATACCTGAGCACCGAGACACTTAAACGGCGTTTTGGCATAACAGGTGCGCATGGCGCACAGGTTCAGCCGGGCCTGACGCTCAACCCTCTGAAACTGGCAGACGGCCTGGCTCGGGTTGCTGCAGAGAAAGGTGCCGCGCTGTATTCCAATACCCCAGCACTTGCGCTTAAACAGTCTTGCGCCGGCATGACTATCACAACGCCGCACGCCACAATTCACGCCGCTAAAGTACTGATGGCCACCAATGCCTATTCTCCTAAATCATTCAGCCCGCTTATCGACAGTCGGCAGTTTCCGGTGCAGTCGAGCATCATCGTCACCGCCCCACTGAATGATAAACAGCGTGCCCAGACCGGGCTGGATAAACCGGTCAGCATGATGGATACGCGCATGATGAAGTATTATTACCGCACCCTGCCCGATGGTCGCGTACTGTTAGGCGGACGTGGTGCGGTGAAAGGTAAGCACGCTCAGGCACCGGCTGAAAAAGCCCGTTTACTGAAAGCCTTGTGCGATATTTTTCCGGCGCTAAATGGTATTACCGTTGATTACTTCTGGAGTGGCTGGGTAAGCGTGGCGCTTGACAGCCTGCCACGCATTTATGTTGATGAGAAGCGACAGATAGGTTACGCCATGGGTTACTGCGGCTCCGGTGTGTCGTTTGCGGGGCTTGCCGGTACCCGCCTGGCCCAGCGCATGATGGGCGGCGAAGCCGCTGCGCATATCAATACCGCGCTACCGTTATACAACTCCCCCCTCACCAAATACCCCTTTGCCGGACTGCGCCGCCTTGGGCTTAGGGCACTTTACAGCTGGGCGAAAGTGGTGGAGTGACATATCAGGCCGCAGCATGAACATCACTATTCAGAAAGTAAATAACGTCTCTCCACGCAGGTAACCGTGCTCAATTGCCGGTGGCTCAAACGCAACATTCCATCACATTATATGGCCGTTAGAATGCCTCAGCGCCACCCGTTGACCCCC
>CAZDUT010000114.1:0-9781 GCA_964508695.1 uncultured Alteromonas sp. | reverse complement strand
GCATCCGTGACATCAATGACCAGGGCAGCCCCCTGCTTGTCATCGTCGGTTTTTCTGAGTGCAATGCGCTTAAGCCCTTTTTTCATATACTCGCTGGTGGGCAGCAGTATGAGTTCACCGTCGTCAGCCGATGACACGCCAAACTCTTCCAGAAAATACCCGGTATCACCGTTTAACAGCCGAACGAAAATACTCGACATAATATACCGGGCAACACCTGAAAGCGGCGTTAGTGCCCCGCTCTCATCCACCCGGTAATTGGCGCTGTTATTCACATAAAGAATGGCTTCGCTGAAGGGCGCCTGAGTGTGCCACACCAGCCCGAGATCACAGGAGAAAAAAAAATCACCGTCTGATTTTAGCGGTACCGGCAGCCCCTGCATGGTTTTGGTTTGCACGAAACGCCCTGAAAAGTGACAACCTGTTGGCAACACACCGGCCAGCAACGCCTGCTCATCGCTGAGCCCCTCTTTGGCCTGCGACACCTGGCATAGAAGCAGTACAGCAACCCCCATAAGTAGCGCTTTAAGGCCTTTTTTAGTCATGCTTGTCCAGCCATGCGGTAATGATATCGACAAGAAATGGCGGCGTGACATATTGCGTGATCTGTTCGGGCATGGCTACCGCAAACTGGGTGGTTTTGGCTTTGGTATATACCTCGCCAGTCTCTTTGTCTTTGATCACATAATTTATTTTTAAGCGGTTGTCCCATTCCACCAGCCACGACTCAATCACCACTTTCTGTTCAAAGAGTAACGGCCTGACGTATTTCACCTGAATATCGACAATAGGAAAAAAGTAGCCATGCTCTTCCATCACGCTGTAGGGACTGCCGACCTCCTTTAGCAGTGCGCAACGCGACATTTCCAGATACTTAGGGTAGTTGCCGTGCCAGACCACCCGGTAAGCATCGACATCAAAAAACGGGATCTCGTAATCCAGCGCAACGCGTTTCATACAACGTTACGCTTTGGCTGAGAGTCGGGCAAACACGTCGACCACGTCCTGCACCGTTCTCACCTGTTTAAATTGCGCAGGCGAGATTTCGACTTCCGTGGTTTTCTTCAAATCAATTAGCAGATCCACGGCGTCGATGCTATCAATATCTAAATCTTCATAAAGCCTCGCCTGCGGGACAATTTCAGACGGTTCCAGATCAAACAATTCAACCAGAGTCGCTCTGATACGCGCGAGGATTTGTTCTTTTTGTTCATTCATAACTTATTCACTGCATGTTGTTGTGACGTTGCCGGTTCCACCGGGATGTCCGATGCGAACCAGTCTGTATAGTATTCCTGCAAAAACTGCGTCAACTGACGATACTGCCGGGGCCTTGGTTGAGTGGTATCGATACACTCAGCCAGATGCAACGGCTGACCGGAGGTTAATGAAAACGCCGGTCCCCCGTCCGGAATATCATACCATTTGTCACCCTTTTTCAATGCCCGCGGGTAACATTTAATCAGCACCGGCATAATGGGAGCATTAACAGCGACCGCCATATTCGCGGCACCACGTTTAAAGCGGATCACGTTATCGTCTTTGGTGCGGGTCCCTTCAGGAAAGATAAGGATATTTTCACCAGCTTTTAGCTTTTCTGCGGCCATTGGCAGTACGTGCTGTGCATTGTTGGGGATAAACCCCGCCTGTCTCACTACCGCGCCAGTAAAGACATTTTCCCACACCGCACTTTTCACAAAGCAGCACATGCGTTTGTTAACCGCCAGCAGCAGCACTACATCGATGAGGGATGGGTGGTTGGCAATCACAATATGGCCAGAACGGGCGTTAAGCATAGACGCCACATCAAACCGGTAGCGGATCAAGCCGAAAAACCGCATAAGCCGAATGAACGACAGACATCCCTTATGAATACACCAGCGGATCCAGCGTTGTTTGGTCGCGGGGGAAACGATACTCACTGGACTCAATAGGCGGAAAAAAATCCCCACCAGCAACGCGCCTGCGCCGAACATCAGATAGCAGAACGCGGCCGCAACAATTTGCCACAGCTTTCGCAAGCGAAGGTATTTCACGCCGTTTCTCCGTACAACAGTGCGACCATCAGTGGCAGAAGCACTCTATTTCGACCAACAGATCTTTGCGGCAGATATCAGCTATGGTGAATACGGCCTTCACGTCAGGATACCGCTCGCGAAGCCACCTTTCGGTGCGTGCAACGTGCTCCTGGTGGCGCACATACACTTTAAAGGTCGCCAGTCGACGGTTATCCGGATTGGCGTGTTCAAGCAAGTGCTCAATATTGTTCAGCGTCACTTCCAGCTGACGCTCCAGATCCCCCGCTTCAACAGTCTGATGGCCAATAATACTCGCCGTACCGGAGATAAACAGAAACGGCGACTGGTTCAGCTTAAGTGCGGTCGCGCGGGCAAAGGACGGACTGCTAATCCCATACTGTCGCGGGTAGTCATACGCATTAACCTGCATAGTATTTTTAAAGTGCTGTGGCGTGACATTACTGGCAAACACATAAATGACCGCACCATCAGTATGGTGGCCCAGCGCTGATGCCGAGGGAAACGACTCCGGAGCAATACCCAGGTTTTCAAAGGCGTTTAGCCGGCCGGTACAAAACTTTTTGTACACCTCCTCATCGCCGTTTCCGTAATTGATCCCAGGCAGGTAGTTCCAAAAACGGAAAGGGTGGGGAAAGCCTTCTTCGTACAACAGCGACATAATGGATTCATAGGCCTGCTGTGTGGCCACTTCGATATCCCGACACTGGTCTTTGCTTAGCCAGCGTGCCACACACATAACATCACGGGATTTTGACCAGTAATTGTTGCCCGACCGCCCCCGGGTCACCGAACCCGCGACCGTCCACACCTCGTTAACCGGCTCAGTGCCAACTGCCGCAATGCCCGACGGTATAAGCCCCGCCTCAAACGGTTCGCAATTACTGATAAGCGGAATGACCGCCAGCGTCTGCTCGTTGGCAATTAACTCGGCCATGGGCATGGTTGAAAAGCTTTGATTTAACATGGTATCGATAAGACGTAATACTGTATGTGAATGTGGCGGTAACCAGCGCTGGCGGCTCATGAACTGCCTGCAATGCAGACAAACCAGTGTAGAGATTGCTAATGCGCGGCGCAAAATTCGTTTTTATTTTGCCAGTAGTTTAAACTAGCGCCCATCGAAAATGAAGCGAGCCGACGCCGGGCAGTGCAATCTCATAGCGAATTCGTGCCTGAAAGCCTTGTCGGACGAAATAACAGTTATCTTGTCATGCCAGCTACCTTTCCATTAGTCACCCGCGAGCTGAATGCTCCTATTGCTTATCTGACCCGCCCGCTGAAGGGGCCGGGACTGGCTAAAGGCAGTATTGATACGCAAACGTTTCTCCACCATGTTTTATCGGTTGCAAATCAGCTTCCTGCGGGCCGCTATGCCATTAATCTGTGTGAAAATCGCTACCTGTTTCTGGTGAGCTTCTGTGCGGTGATTGTCCGCGGCCAGACCAACTTATTGCCGCCCAATAAAAATGCCACAACCCAGCAGCAGTTACTTAACGACTACGATGACTGTCATATCATTCATGACAATGGCGGTATTGATATACCAGAGGCCGGCCAGCACAGTGATATATCCGCGCTGTCACTGGTCACGGAAGACAGCGCAGCTTCCATACCGGACATCGACGATAACCATCTTGCCTGCATCAGCTTCACATCCGGCTCGACGGGGCGTTCAAAGCCCAATCTGAAATACTGGCGCACGCTGCACGGCAGTACCGCCATCAATTGCCGGTTTATGCTGCCTGAGACAAGTGACACGCTGTATCAGCTGGCAACCATGCCGGCGCAGCATATGTGGGGGCTCGAAACATCAGCACTGATGCCGCTGTTTGCCCGGGTGTGTATGAGCGATGCAAAGCCACTTTTTCCGCAGGATATCCTCGATACGCTGCATGCTTTACCGGCGCCGCGCTTATTGGTGTCCACCCCCGTTCACCTGCGTGCGCTGTCGGCTACCCCCGGACACATCAGCGATGTCGCTGCCATACTTTGTGCCACCTCGCCACTCACGCCTGAACTGGCGCGGGCAATCGAAACGCAGTTCTCTGCGCCGCTTCGGGAAGTCTACGGATGCAGTGAAGTCGGCTCCATGGCAGTGCGACAGACGGCCACCCAAAGTCACTGGCGTCGGTTTGATGGTATTGTATTTGAGCCACAGGGCGACAAAACCATCGCCAGTGCCGGGCACTTACCGTCGCCAACAGAGCTGCAGGACGTTATCCACGCGGTGGATGATGATCATTTTACGCTGGCCGGCCGCGCCACTGACTTGATAAAAATTGCCGGCAAACGTGGTTCGCTGTTTGAAATCAACCAGACCTTGCTGCGCTTTGAGGGGCTCAGGGACGGGATTGTTATACACCCGCCCTCAGACAGAGCGGTTAGCCGCCTATGTGCTATCGTTTCACTCAAGCCACACACCGACAAAGCGGCGCTGACAGCCTTTTTACAGGCGAATCTGGATAACGCGTTTGTGCCTCGCCCGATTTACGTGGTCGATACACTGCCACGGGAGAGTAACGGTAAGTTACTGAAGAAAAATATTGATGCGTTGCTGGCTACCCTGAGAAAGCCCGGCTCAGTGTGACCGTCAGGACGGGAGCGGGCCCGTCCTTTTTCGCTAATAGCGTTTGATAATCAGAGACGTATTAATACCGCCAAAGGCGAGGTTATTACTCATGAAGTAGTCCGTCTGAATTTCCCGCCCGGCGTGTTGAATATAATCAAGCGGCGCACACTCCGGATCGATATTATCCAGGTTCAGCGTAGGCGCAAACCAGCCTTCGTTCATCATATTAACCGTGGCCCATACTTCAAATGAACCACAGGCACCAAGAGTATGACCGGTAAAGCTTTTCAGTGAACTGATCGGTTTCTCACCCAGCACCTCATAGGTTGCCCGGCTTTCATTGATATCACCGTGTGCCGTGGCCGTACCATGGGCAGACACATAGCCAATTTGCCCGGCGTCGACACCGGCATCGTTGAGTGCATCAGCCATCACACGCTTCACCGTTTCAAGGTTGGGCTTTACCAGGTGCGCGCCATCAGTATTGGTGGCATAACCCACGACCTCTGCAAGGATGGTAGCGCCTCTGGCTTTCGCGTGTTCGTACGATTCGAGGATGAGCGTACAGGCGCCTTCACCTAATACCAGACCATCCCGGTCCCTATCAAAGGGACGGGGCGTAGCTTCTGGCGTAGCATTTCTGGTACTCGCGGCGAACAACGTATCAAACACGGCGGCCTGCGACGGACACAGCTCCTCTGCACCACCGGCGATCATCACATCCTGCTGACCGAACCGGATAGCATCAAAGGCGTAGCCAATCGCCTGACTGCCTGCGGTACACGCACTGGAGGTGGTGTACATGCGCCCCTGGGTGCCGAAGTAAACACTTACATTCACCGCAGCGGTATGGCTCATCATGCGCAAATAGGTGCTGCTGTTTATGCGAGAGGTTGAATGGTTTTCCAGCATGGGCGCAAACTCGAGCGCCGCCTCGCTGCTGCCGGTCGCCGAGCCGTAAGCAACGCCTGTGGCGTGTGATTTGATCACCGGATCATTGAGCAGGTTAGCATCGCTCAGTGCACGTTCAGTCGCCAGCACACCGAGTTGCGCGACACGGCCCATACTGCGCTTTTTCTTTTTGGTATAGTGCTCAGGCAAGGCAAAATCGTGAATGGGCGCTGCCAGATAGGTGCCCAACCCGTCGTATTTTTGCCAGTCTTCCATGAAGCACACGCCAGACTGATTCGCTTGAAAGCGCGCCTTCACCTGCTCCCAGTCATCACCCAGGGAAGATACAACACCGGCACCGGTGATAACGACGCGTCTATAATTATTATTGTTCACATGACGTCCTTTTATTTGATTGGGCGGCGGAAAACAGACAGATTGGCGGTTGCAAGGCACTGCCCGTTCGCTTTTGCATCGATGTCAGTTTCAATGAAGCACTCAAAGGTTGCAAGACCATCTCCCACCAGCGCAATCTCGCGGCAGGTTACTGTGAGTACCCCGGCGGGGAAATAATCAACGTCGGCTTTATAGGCACGAGTACCAAGCAAAAAGCCCAGGTGAGGTGACACCAGGCCCTGTTGTAGCTGATGCCCGGCAATCAGTGCAGCGGTCTGTCCCATATACTCCAGCCCGATCCACGCAGGCACCCCCTGTCCGGAGACAAAAAATGGCGACTGTTCGTCAATATAAACCCGTGCAGAGGAAGCACTTTCATTCACGCTAACAACCTGATTAATAAGCAGCATGGGCGGCCGGTGTGGAATAAGATCGTACAGCCGAGAGTCAAACCGTGCTTCACTCATGGTGCGTCTCCGTGCGATGTTGCCTTTTGCTGCACTGGCATAGTCTGCCAAAAGTCATAAAAATTAAACCACTGGTAGGGGGCGTCGAGGCAATGAGATTCCAGTTTATCGGCAAACTGTTGTGCGTAGCGCTGAATATCTGCATCGCGGGATTTACGCGAAACAATAAGCTTGTCGCACAACGGGGTGACATCAAAGACCACCTTATTGCCTGCTGGCTTGTGGCGGTATGCAAACATCATCTTTACCGGGCAGGCCAGTGCCTTGGCCAACATATACGGGCCAATCGGCAGGGGGGCTGGTTGCCCCATAAAATCGACATTTACGGTGCGGGCCAGACCGCTAAGCGGTATACGATCGCCGGCAATAAACACCCATTCCCCGGCATCCAGCTTATCCTTGAGCATCATTATGGTACTGACATCAAACTCATCGACCTGAAACACGTTAAGGCGCGAGTCCTGGTTCTGCTTTTGCATCATTTTTACAAAATTGCCGGCGTGTTTGTCGTACAGCAAAATGTTAATCACTTTACTGCGGTAGCGATGCATAAAGCCGCGGCAAAACTCGAGGTTGCCAAAATGCGAGCCGATGATCAGCTGTCCGCGCTCATCCGCCATGAGTTCGTCTATCTGGCGAGGCGAGGTCAGTACGAAATCGCTTTCGTTGATTTCCACCAGCCAGCCAAGGAGCTTATCCAGTACCACCTCGGAGAAGCTTTTAAAGTGCAGTAGCACGTGAAAGTAATTCGGCCTGACACGCCAATAGCGTGGCTTTTTGCGATAGTGCGCTCGCAGGTATTGCAAAGATGCCTGGCGCTGATCACGGCGACTTAGCACAAAGTACAGGGCCACCGGATACATGATGGCGGAAAATATCCATCGTCCGAACACCCGGTACAGTAAATAGACCAGCCGCATACCGGTCAGCGTACCGGCCTCTTTCATTGTCGACCAGTGCTGCTGTGTTGCCTGGTTGGCTGATGCGTTGCGCTCAGTCATTGTTTAGCTAACCAGCGCTCTGAGGCGCAAATAGAGGATCCGCGGCAACCGCACCACCATCCCGAACATTAACCGCACGTGCAGCCTGATCAGCATCAGGTTGTCGTTCAGGTAATGAAAATGAGACACCGTGTTCTCATGGTACACCACCTTGGTCGGAATAAAGTGCACATCAATGTCAGCCCACACCGCCTTCACCAGCAGTTCAGGATCGAAGTCCATCCGGGGTCCGAGATAATAGTGATCAATCAGGTGTTCTATCTTGCTGATGGGATACACACGAAAGCCGCATAAGCCGTCTTTAATCCGGAACGACAAGGTTTCCAGTGCCACCCAGAAGTCTGTAATTTTCCGGCCGTATTTACGCACCAGCGGTACGGTTTCATCAAAATAAGGCTGCCCGGAGATAATTGATTGTGGGTGCTGCCGGCTGTAATCCAACAGCTTTTCCGCATCATGGATATTGTGCTGACCATCCGCATCCAGCTGCAGTACGTGGCTAAAGCCCATTGCACTGGCATGATAACAGCCGGTGATCACGGATGCGCCTTTTCCCCGGTTTACCTGGTGACGAACAAGGTGAAAGTCAGGGTAGGGCGCAAGCAGTGCCGTCACTTTTTCGACACTGTCTTCACCACTACCATCATCTACCACAATGCACGGTAAGCCCAGTTTAACCAGGCTGGGAAGAAACTTCTCAAACAGAACATCGTGCTTGTAGTGTGGAACGATAATGCAATATTTCATGACGGAATAAATGTAAAACTCCCCATCGAAAATGACTCACTTTCATTGAAGAAGTGAAATTTAAGCGCACCTTTCTCAGCATTAAAATGCAATTCAAGATCCATCGTAGTATCGGGTAACACCATAGATTTAAACTTGATATTGGTCAGCTTGCTAAACCTGTGTTCACCGGCAAACAATGCTTTGCCGATTTTTCCGGCCCAGTCTATCTGAACCACCCCCGGTAGCACCTTGTGCGCAGGAAAGTGACCCTCAAACCAGGCAAGCTGAGTATCGACGTGAAGGGAAATAAGCGCCTTGTCGGCAGTAATCGTTACTGCCCTGACCGACGGCCCTTCAAGCTCATTAAACAGCGCGCTGATGTGTGCGTTATGCTTTGTCATCGACAATATTATGTCTCTTCTTGTAGTAACCCCGATAGGCAAACTCAATGGCGGCAAAGCTTCCCATCACAAGATACGCAACCAACCCGTTATACAACGCCCATGTCGCGGTGCTGGTAAACCACGCCGTATACGCCGATACCAGGCCGTTTAACAACAACAGCACACCCCATGACAAACTCAGTACGCGCAAATACCCGCGCGCCGCGTCCGGTGGTCTTTTACCACCGGCACGGGCGAATTTTTCAATCAGGCTGTGAGAATCTGTCAGTGACGCAATGAACATAATTCCCATGCCGATGTTCATCAGCACCGGATAAAATTTCAGTAAAATTACACTCTCAAGCACCATGACTGCGGCACAAAATACTGATGCCAGCAGCAGCAGGATCCAGTTACTGACCTGGCGTGTGTTGCCCAGTATTACGAAGCGCACCGCCACCAGCAGCAACAGTGCGCAGGCGTACCAGCGCGGACTTACCGTACCAATATGCAGATACACCACAAACGGATAGGCAAGCATCACCACCAGTATCAGCAGGGTGGCAAGGCCTTTGGTCCCGGTACGTGCTGAGTCTGCCATCACGCCAGTACACTTAACCGATAGTCTCCCAGCAGCGCCTTTTCCTGCTCGTCAATTTCCGTGCTCGGCGTATCAAGAAGCATATCTTCGAGATAGGGTACGACTTTTTGCATGATTGCCAGGTTCGATGCCAGGGCTTTTTCGACATCAACATTTTCTTCCTGCAGTACGTCATTTAGCTGGCTCAGACAGGGGACTAAAAACTGATCCATGAATACGCCTTTGGCAGGCAATACCAGCCGCTTTTGCGCCCGCTGACTCAACAGCATCTGCATTTTTTTATTGAGCTTTTGCGACTTTAATAAGTCTGGTGTAATTTTGCGCATCTTGTCGATATCACCGATTGCATCTGTGAAGAACAGCAACGCAAAGACGCCCCAGTAATAGGTGTAGTCCCATACCAGCTTCACTGACATCATCCGGCGATCACCAAAGCCGCCGTACTGATCTTTGTAGAGCGACAACGTGTTTTCGAAAAACGAGTCGTAAAACTTGTGAAACAACGCACTCTCAAAGCGAATATCCTGACCATTGTTCTCGCGGGTGATAAGGTGAGTGATAAATGTGTTGTTCAGCGCGATAAAGTCACTGCCCGGCGAATAGAAGGGATCAGAAAATGCACCGGCTTCACCGGTTAACGCCCAGCCTTTATCCGAAAACATTTGTTTGCAGCCGTAGGAGTAGTCGCGCATGACCTTAAAATCG
>CAZDUT010000113.1:0-9820 GCA_964508695.1 uncultured Alteromonas sp. | reverse complement strand
CAAAATCAACTAAGGGTATGAACCCCTCGCCGCAAACAGTGCTATTCTAATCTGAAGGACAAGTACCCACTAAACTATCCGCATTTACTTAAGAGAATATATACGTGGTGGCGAACGTAGCCAGTCATAATTCTGTGTCAACTTATCTATCAAATCGTGCTGTGCTGATAACTTTTGACTATCTTGAGAGTGCTTGTTTTCCTATAAAACCATTCGTTAATGTCATGTGAATACATTTTTTAAGTCCATAAATCATGAGGAAGGTAACCATGAGACATCTGATAAAAGGCGTTGAGAAGTTTCAGCGCGAAGTCTATCCGGGGAAAAAAGAAACATTCCAAAAGCTGGCGAACGGCCAAAACCCGGAGGTGCTGTTTATTACCTGTTCAGATTCGCGTATCGATCCGAATCTGGTAACGCAAACCGATCCCGGCGAGCTTTTTATCTGCCGGAATGCCGGCAACATCGTTCCACCTCACAGCAACCAGACTGGTGGCATGACCGCTTCCATTGAGTTTGCGGTCGCCGCACTGGGTGTCCAGCACATTGTAGTTTGTGGCCACACCGACTGTGGTGCCATGAAAGGCGCGCTGAATCCTGACGCCCTAGACAGCCTGCCTCATGTTAAAGAGTGGCTGGGTCACTGCCGCTCAGCGACAGAAGTGGTAAAAGAAAAATGCGGCAAGCTGACAGCCGATGAGCTCGAAGAAGTGACAAAAGAAAACGTACTTCAGCAGCTTCAGCATCTGCGCACACATCCTGCTGTGGCGTCAAAAATTGCCACAGGTCAGGTGCAGTTGCACGGCTGGGTGTACAACATCGAGAAAGGCGATGTGCTGTGCTATGACGATGAAACCGGCAAGTTCGAGTACATGGACGACGCCTACTCAGAAAGCAGCGAGTAAGTTGTCTTAGAGGAATTGCTAAATGAAGTTTGATTTAACGAATGTTCGTGGCGACATTACCGGCGGTATTACTGCCGGTATCGTTGCCCTGCCGTTGGCACTGGCGTTCGGTGTGGCCTCTGGACTTGGGCCTATCGCCGGCATGTACGGTGCAATTGCTGTGGGTTTCTTTGCCTCATTGTTTGGGGGAACACCATCGCAAATATCCGGCCCAACCGGACCCATGGTGGTTGTACTGGCGGGGCTGTTTGCAAGCCTCTCAGGCAGTGCAACACTTATCTTTACTGCGGTCATACTGGCCGGGGTGGTGCAGATAGTGATGGGGGCGCTCAAACTGGGCGACTATATTCGCCTGGTGCCGTACCCGGTAATCTCCGGTTTTATGAGCGGTATCGGAGTGATCATTATTTCGCTGCAGCTTGTGGTGCTGTTGGGGGACCCGTCGCCAAGCTCCACCATTGGTGCGATTAATGCCATGCCGGAGGCGATAGCCGGAATTAACCCTTATACCATTGGATTGGGGCTGGCTACGTTGATTATCGCTTACAAATGGCCTGCAGCCTGGGGCAAATATGTACCAGGTACACTTGCCGCGTTATTAATTGGTACCGCTGCCAGTCTTGCCCTGATTCATTTTGCCGGTGCGACCGTGCCAATTCTGGGTGACATCCCAACCGGGTTGCCCAGTCTGATCATGCCGGAGTTTACCAGTGACACCATTATGCTGGTGATTGAAGCTGCGGTTATTCTGGCGGTGCTGGGCGCCATCGACAGTCTGCTGACCTCACTGGTAGCCGATAACATGACCCGTACCCGCCACGACAGTAATCAGGAACTGATCGGCCAGGGTGTCGGTAACACAGTAGCCGGCTTCATTGGTGGTATCGCCGGTGCCGGTGCAACCATGCGGACATTCGTTAATATTCGTTCCGGCGGACGCTACAAAATTTCTGGTATGGTTCACGCGTTATTGCTGCTTGCCATCGTGCTCGGCCTTGGCGGACTGGCGTCACACATTCCCCA
This sequence comes from uncultured Alteromonas sp., assembly GCA_964508695.1. Taxonomy (GTDB): domain Bacteria; phylum Pseudomonadota; class Gammaproteobacteria; order Enterobacterales; family Alteromonadaceae; genus Alteromonas. The sequence goes on along the minus strand of CAZDUT010000113.1, from coordinate 7,892 downwards.
TGCGGTATTAGGTGGGATCCTGGTGAAAGCCGGTGCGGATATCATCGACTGGAGCTATATTCGTCGCGCCCACCGTGGTCCGCGTTTCGACCTGCTGATCATGGCGGTTGTGTTGGCAATGACGGTATTTGTTGATCTTATCCAGGCTGTAGGTGTGGGTGTTGTGCTTGCTGCACTGGCCTACGTTAAACAGGTTGCGTCTACTCAGTTGGATCAGCTACGCAAGATGCCTGAACATCTGGACAACGAAGAAGAAGCCAAGCTGCTTGAGAAGGCCCACGGTAAAGTGGCGGTATTCGACTTCGGTAGCCCGTTATCATTTGGTGCGGCTGCAGACGTGGGTCACCATGTCAGACAAAAAGTGAAGAAGAATACGCACATTCTCATTCTTGATTTTGAACGTGTACCCTTCATGGATGTGTCCGCCGCACGCGCAGTGGAAACGGTTGCTACGGATGCCACAGCGGCCGGTCGCATACTGCTGTTATCGTCGGTGAATGACAATGTGGCAAACGTGCTTAAAGGTCTGGGCACTGATGCGCACCTGAGTGATCGTGCGTTCTTTAAGAACCGTTACGATGCACTACTTGAGGGTGTTAGGCTGGCTGAAGAAGCCGAGCAACGTGAAGCCGGAAATAATGATCAAGGCGCTGTAACAGGTAACGCCTGATAAATAGCGTTCACCGCAAAATAAAAAACCGACTACCCAGGTAGTCGGTTTTTTTATGTTTGCTTCATATTTTACGTAGCGGGGGAAGCGTCTCCCCCGTAATGATTACCAGATACGCACCCGCTCTTCTGGGGCAAGGTAAAGTTCATCATCCTTTGTCACGTTAAACGCGTCATACCAGGCATCATGGTTACGCGGTGCCAGAGCACGATAACGTCCCGGAGCATGCGTTCCTGCACGAAGCTGATTCAGCATGCTTTGCTCGGTACGTTTTTCTTTCCACACCTGTGCCCAGGCTAAAAAGAAGCGCTGATCGCCGGTCAGGCCATCAATCACGGGCGCCTCTTTACCGTCCAGGCTCAACTTGTAAGCATGGTACGCCATTGCCAGGCCACCTACATCACCAATGTTCTCACCCAGGCTGTTACGCCCATTCACGAAGTTACCTTCAATGGGTTCATACTCGCTGTACTGCGCCGCCAGTTTGTCTGCCTTTTTCTCAAACGCTTCGCGGTCAGCGTCGGTCCACCAGTTGCGCTGGATCCCCATGGCATCAGACTTCGAGCCCTGATCATCAAAGCCATGACCCATTTCATGACCAATCACCGCACCAATCGCGCCATAGTTAACCGCAGGGTCGGCGTTAGGATCGAAGAAGGGCGGTTGTAATATCGCCGCCGGGAAAACAATTTCGTTAAACGAGCTGTTGTAGTAAGCATTCACGCGTTGAGGCGTCATACCCCAGCGTTCCCGATCGGTCTTCTCAAGCTCTTTTTCAATGTCCTGCTGCTGGAAGAATTTGCGGATATTGCGAACATTCTGGACCAGGTTGTCGCTGTCAATAGACAGGCCTTCAAATGCCTGCCACTCATCAGGATAGCCAATCTTGGGACGAAACGCTTCGAGCTTGGCCAGTGCGTTTTCTTTGGTCTCTTCACTCATCCAGTCCAGGTCGGAAATACGCTGACGAAGAGCAGTACGCAGGTTTTCAACCAGTTCGCTCATCTGCTGTTTTGAGCTTTCGGGGAAGTACTCGTCGACATAAATTTTACCAATCGCGAAACCCAGCGACTCGGTGCCAGCCATTTGGTTTACCGCGCGCTTCCAGCGAGGCTTAGGCTCCTGCTGGCCACTTAAGGTACGGCCGTAGAAATCAAAATTCGCCTGGTAGATATTTTCTGCCAGCAAATCAGCGTTGTTACTGACTGTGTGATAGGTCATGTATGACTTCCAGTCATCAAGTGGAGCGTCGTTAATGATGCCGATCAGGTCACGCAGGGGATCGGGCTGCGTGATATTAAGCGAAGGAACCTTAAGGCCACTAGGCGTGAAGAAAGCGTCCCAGTCAAAGTTCGCGTATTCTTCACTAAGCTTTTCACGCTCTATCTGGTTCAGCGTCAGATCACGGTCACGACGCTTTTCGCGCGGCCACTGGATTTCAGCAATGCGGGTTTCCAGTTTCAGAATTGCCTGTGCCTGCTCAGCGGCGTTTTCTTCACCGGCAAGGCTTAGCATCTCTTCAATGTGCTTGACATAAGCATCACGAATTTTTTGGAATCGTTCGGTATCGTTGAGGTAGTAATCCCGATCCGGAAGACCCAGTCCGCCGACACCCACATTCACCTGATATTCATTAGGATCCAGGCGGTTGTACCACAGGCCTGCCCAGACAGGAGAAATCGAATCGGTAAGCCAGGCGTTACCAAAAGCCGTTGCCAGCGCACTGGTGGAATCTATGTTATCGATATCGCTGAGCACATCGTTAATGGGTGCAAGACCTTTTTCGTTAATCGTCTCAGTGTCCATGTACGATTTGTAAAAGTCGTGTACCAGTTGCTCTTCTTCAGTCAGGTCTTCTTTTTCCATCAAGTTATCAATGATTGATTTAACCTGCTCCTCACTGCGATCGGCCAGCGCATTGAATGCGCCGTAACGTGTTTTATCTGCAGGCAACTCATAATTTTCATACCAGTTTCCACTGGCGTACATGAAAAAGTCGTCACCGGGGTCGACAGACTCGTCTCGGGCCGATAAGTCGACGCCAAAGCTTCCCAGTTCGGCTTTAGCACTGGTTGTGCCTGCGCTATCGGTTTGTGTCTGCTCCTGGGGATCGGCAGCGGTTTGCGCCGGCTGCTCAGTTTTCTGACAGCCAGCAACGCCAAGTGACGCCGCTATAACCGTAGCAAGAAGGGTATATTTCATATCATCTACTCTTGTTATTAGGTATCAGGCCAGTGGCGCTGATGCCTGGTTGGTTTTTAGTTTGGGTGTGAAATTACTGTTAAACGGTAAAACATCTCGCGCCTGATGAAAATAATCAATGATTACTTCACGTTCTCTGCTTAGGAAGTTGGCAACAGCGTCATGGAATGGGGCCGCGAACAGACGATGTTGCGAATAACAGTATATGGGTTCAAAGCCCCGCAAAATTTTATGTTCACCCTGGGTACCCGGATTAAACAGGGGAATAGAATTGTTAATCGCAAACCGTATCCCTTCGGTATAACAACACGCGAAATGCAGACCATCAATCTCTTCGAGTGCGCCCCAGTACCGGCCGTAGAGTCCCTGGTTATCGTAAAAAAACAGGGCGCTGGCGATCAGTGTATCGTCACGTTTTGCGACGACCAGCATAATCTGATCGCGCATCTGACGAAAAACTGCCTGAAAAAAAGCGGGATTAAGATAACCGGAATGGCCACTTCGTTTTAAGTAGGTACGCTGATAACAGTCAATGAAAAACGCGATGTGGGCCTCGGAGATGTCGTCAGCAGTAAGCGTTTCAATGGCTACCTGTTTATGTTCCAGCTGACGCTGTGCTTTTTTGAGGCTTTTTCGTTTGCGCGAGGTCAGTGCTTGCAGAAAGTCATCGTATTGGCGGTATCCGTAATTGTGCCACTGAAACTGGACACTCAGACGGCTTAGGTAACCCGCCTGTGCCAACGAGTTCGTCTCATCAGCGCTAAACAAAATATGCGCAGAGGATAATCCCTGATGCTCCAGCGACGCCAGCGCTTCGATGGCCACAGCGGTGACTGCCTGCGGGTCTGTGTCCTCAGCGATCACAAGCCTGGGACCTGTAACAGGGGTAAACGGAATCGCACTTACCCATTTGGGATAGTAAGCAAGGTTATGCTGATAATACGCGTTGGCCCAGGCATGGTCGAAAACATATTCACCATAGCTGTCATGCTTGATGTACCCCGGCATCAATCCTACGGGTCTGCCGTCCCGCTCAAGTAACAGGTGATGCGGTTGCCAGGCAGTCATCCCCCCTACACAGCCATGATCTTCAAGCGCAGACAAAAACTGAGCACTCACAAAGGGGCCCGCATCTTTCGTTATTCGGTCAAAGTCAGCGCGGTCAAGGCAGCTGATTTGTGAGATAAAGCGATAGGTGATGGGCATTTACGGATCCGTTAAACTCTGGTCAGTCAAAGCATGAACAAAAATGACGCATGCGTTACCACCAGATTGATTTTTGTAGCAATAAGCCCAACCTTACAGTGATTGAGCTGAATAAACGACGATAAACATGGCAGAGTTCGAACGCGGCGTCATCATTGACGCGATTACCCGCATGCTGGCACGGCGAGAGCACAGTGTCGCTGAAATTGAGACTAAATTGCGGCAAAAAGGGATCCCTGAGAGTGACTATCTGCCTATCCTCCAGGAGTTTGTGGATAACAACGTACAAAGTAACCAGCGCTACGCAGAGGCGCGCGCCCGGTCCATGGCCGGCCGGGGGGCAGGCCCGGTTAAAATTCGCGCCGACTTACAGCAACGCGGAGTAGATGAAACCGATATTGATATGGCCCTCGATGAAGTCGAAGTTGACTGGTTTGCCCAGGCAAAAGCGGTACGGGACAGGAAGTTTGGTGACGCACACCCTAAGGATTACGCGCAGCGTATGAAAATGATGCAGTTTTTAAAATACCGCGGCTTTTCTATGGACCATATAGCGTTTGCTGTTAACGACAACTAATTTTCGCATCTTCCCAACGCTTTCGGTTCCGTGGTATCTTTGCCGGCACTCGCGCGTGCGCGTTTCAATGCGGTATTTCAATTAATTTAGAATAGGAAGTTAGGATTTAAATGACTCTTTCAACTGCTGACCTTCGCCAGAAATTTTTTGATTTTTATAAAAGCCATGGCCATCAGGTTGTGGCGAGCTCGTCGTTGGTTCCGGCAGATGATCCCACGCTTCTTTTTACTAATGCAGGCATGAACCAGTTCAAAGACTTGCTGCTGGGCACTGAGAAGCGCAGCTACACCCGCGCTGTTTCCGCTCAGCGCTGTGTGCGTGCTGGTGGTAAGCACAATGATCTTGAAAATGTAGGCTACACCGCGCGCCATCACACGTTTTTCGAAATGCTGGGTAATTTCAGTTTCGGCGATTACTTTAAAAAAGAAGCCATTGAGTTTTCCTGGACCTTTCTGACCCGCGAACTGGGTCTGCCGAAAGACAAGTTGCTGGTAACGGTGTATTCTGACGACGATGAGGCGTTTGATATTTGGGAAAACCATATCGGTGTGCCCAAGGACAAGATTATTCGCATCAGCACCTCTGATAACTTCTGGTCGATGGGCGATACGGGCCCGTGCGGCCCCTGTTCTGAAATTTTTTATGACCATGGCGAGCACATCTGGGGAGGCCCTCCCGGCACGCCGGAAGAAGACGGTGACCGATTTATCGAGATCTGGAACCTGGTCTTTATGCAATACAACAAGCAAGCCGATGGCAGTATGGAGTCACTCCCGCAAAAGTCGATTGATACCGGTATGGGACTGGAGCGTATCGCTGCCATCCTGCAGGGGGTGCACAGTAATTACGAAATTGATTTATTCCAGAACCTGATCAAAGCCTCAGCCAGGGTAGTGGGGACCGATGAGCTGGAAAATAAATCGTTGCGGGTCATTGCCGATCATATCCGTTCATGCAGTTTTCTGATTTGCGACGGCGTAATGCCCTCAAACGAAGGACGAGGTTATGTGCTGCGCCGCATTATCCGTCGGGCTGTACGTCACGGCTACAAGTTAGGCGCAGACACAATCTTCTTCCACAAGCTGGTGGCAGCCCTGGTAAAGGAAATGGGCGATGCCTACCCTGAACTGGTCGATCAGCAACCGGTAGTTGAAAAAGTGTTACGCGTTGAAGAGGAGCAGTTCAGCAAAACCCTGGCGCGCGGTATGGCGATGCTTAATGACGCGCTGCGTTCACTCTCCGGCGATACCGTGCCCGGAGAAGTGGTGTTCAAACTGTACGACACCTATGGTTTTCCGGTGGATCTAACCAACGATGTGGCGCGTGAACATGAATTAAAGATTGATATTGACGGGTTTGAAGAAGAAATGGCCAAGCAGCGCAAACGTGCGCAAAAGGCTAGCCAGTTTGGCACAGACTACAATGCCCGCCTGAATGTAGAGGCACAATCAACCTTTACCGGTTACACCGATGCTGACGGTGAAGCCAATGTTGTTGAACTGATTGCCGACAACGACTTTACTGACATGCTCAGCGACGGGCAGGAAGGTGTGGTGATCCTGGATTCCACGCCGTTCTATGCTGAGGCCGGTGGACAGGTCGGGGACACCGGGATTCTGAAAGTGGCCGGCGGCGAGTTTATCGTGACTGACACCCAAAAAATGGGTAATGCATTTGCCCATTATGGTAAGGCCAGTGGCACTATCAAAAAAGGTGACAAGGCGCAGGTGAGTATTGATGCCGAAAACCGGGATGCCATTAAGAAAAACCACAGTGCCACTCACCTGCTGCATGCCACACTGCGTGAAGTATTAGGCGATCACGTTACACAGAAAGGCTCATTGGTGCAGGCGCAGCGTATGCGCTTTGACTTCTCACACTTCGAGGCCGTAACCGCTGAGCAATTGCAAACAATTGAGCGTCGGGTAAATGAAGAAATCCGTGCTAATCATCCGTTAACCACGCAGTTAATGGATCTGGATGAGGCGAAGGCGGCCGGTGCGATGGCGCTTTTCGGCGAGAAGTACGATGATGAAGTTCGCGTTGTCACCATGGGCCCGTTCTCGGTGGAGTTGTGCGGCGGAACGCACGTTGAGCGCACCGGTGACATCGGCTTATTTAAAATTGTTGGTGAAAGCGGCATAGCGTCCGGTGTTCGCCGAATCGATGCCGTAACCGGCGCAGAAGCGTTACAGGTGGTACAGCAACAACAGGCGACGCTTAATCAGCTGGCATCAAGCCTTAAAACTGATGTGGCTACTATTGGTGAACGCATCAGTGCAATGCAATTGCATAGCAAAGAGCTGGAAAAAGAACTTAGCGCCGCGAAACAAAAGCTGGCCAGCCAGCAGGGGGCAGATCTCCTGGCACAGGCGAAGGAGATCAACGGCACTAAAGTCCTGGTGGCAAAGCTCGAAGGGGTCGAGCCTAAAGCATTGCGCGGTATGTTAGACGATATAAAGAACCGAATGGGAGATGGTGTCGTAGTATTGGGGATAGCAGGTTCAGACAAGGTTAACCTGATTGCCGGTGTCACCAAATCTCTAACGGACAAGGTGAAAGCAGGCGATTTGGTCAACCATGTTGCCGCTCAGGTCGGTGGTAAAGGCGGTGGTCGTCCGGATATGGCCCAAGCTGGTGGTGATCAGCCACAACACCTGAATTCTGCGTTGGATTCCGTTCACGGCTACCTGACGGATAAGCTATAATCAGCGAATGTATGCAGCGAGTTTTTGAAGTGACACAAAAACAGGGAGTCGCTGTTGCAGTTGCAGGGTCGTGCCTGTAGCTGCGTTGGATAGTCAGGGATAGGTTCAGGTTAAAGGAACAGGAGCAAGCGAATGCTTATATTGACTCGTCGTGTAGGTGAGACATTGATGGTAGGTGATGATGTAACGGTCACTGTCCTCGGTGTTAAAGGAAATCAGGTTCGTATTGGCGTGAACGCACCTAAAGAAGTGTCAGTTCACCGTGAAGAAATTTATATGCGGATCCAGGCTGAGAAGGGGGGAGAACCTGATACAGCCGAAAAAGAGTAGACCAAATTGAAGGGCCAGCATTTGCTGGCCTTTTTTAATGGTAAAACAGATAGAAACAATAAAATTAGTGGTTTTTGTACAATTTGTTTAAAATGTCTGCAGGCGCACGGGATTTCCCGAAAAAAGGTTTGACTCCTCACAGTGAATCCGTAAAATGCGCAGCACTTACGGAGAGGTGGGTGAGTGGCTGAAACCAGTT
>CAZDUT010000112.1:0-9935 GCA_964508695.1 uncultured Alteromonas sp. | reverse complement strand
AAATTATTATACGGCAAAAGGAGTTTAGCGCGTGGTAGAACAGGAAAATGATAGTCAGATATCGGTAGTTATTCCTTTTTACAATGCCTACGACTTTTTTGCAGAGACGCTGGATACGGTCAAGGCACAAACGTTACCGGCGTCAGAAATTATTGTGGTAAACGACGGTTGTGGAGAAAAAGCAGAGTCCTTTCTCTCACAATTTGATGGTATTACGGTTCATTCTCTCAACCCAAACCAGGGAGTTTCAACCGCGCGAAATAAAGGCGTTGAGCTCGCATCCGGTAAGTGGGTGGCATTTTTAGATGCCGACGATCACTGGTTGCCGGATAAGCTGGAAAAACAGATGGCGTTTTTAGACGCCAATCCACAGTACTCAGGCGTCCATACCGGGGTTGAGACCTTCAACAAGGCGGGGCCGGTTAATAGCTTTACTGACAAGCCTAAAGAGTTGTCTGTCAAGGATTTGCTTGTCAGCAGCCATGTCACGCCCTCCTCTTTCTTACTCAAGCGTGAGGCCTTTCTGGCCCTGGACGGCTTTGATACCGACATGCACTGCTCAGAAGATCATGACTTCACAATCCGCATGATTGAATCCGGTTACCCCATCGGCTTTATTGCAGAGCCACTCATGCGGCTTCGTCGCGATGACCACGGTAACTTGTCCTCGAATGGTCGCAAGGTGATTAAAGGCCATTGTCAGCTGGTAAACAAGCACACCGGGTTGTTTAAAAAATACGGCGCTTCGCGGGCGTATTTTTTGTACCGGACCTTTATGTCGGCAGGCGGAAAAACCGCCGGTCTGGAAGGCAAATGTTATTATTTGATTGGCAAAGTGTTTAACCAGTTCGCTACGCCACCACAGTAATCAAGCAAGGATCGTCTGTGCTGAAAACCTTTTTAAAAGCGCCGGTCAACTGGCGAATTTGTCGCGTTGGTCATCGCTCTATACTGGCCAGGCATGAGCAAACCCGGCAGCAGAGCCAGAATCTGTTCGACTGTTTGGCTGCGATCGACGCGCGCAGCCCGCAGAAAGCGCAACTTCCTGATGCCGGCGCGCCGGTGTTCATCCTTTCTGCCGGCTGGCGGTCAGGCTCAACACTGCTGCAGCGACTTGTCTGCTCCGCCCATCAAAGGGCGATGTGGGGCGAGCCCTACGGCGATACCGGCCTGCTGGAATACCTGAACGAACCGCTGAAACGCATCAACCAGCAGCTCCCCCAACCATCTTATTTTATCGACAAGCTGGACCAGGACGTTCCCATGAGCCAGCAGTGGATAGCCAACCTGTATCCCAGCTTGCATGATTTACGCCTGGCCTACCGGGCATTTTATGATCGCCTGTTTGTTACGCCGGCAAATGAAAATGGTTACCAGGACTGGGGCCTCAAAGAAGTCAGGCTGGATGCTCAACATGCTGCGGTATTGCGTTGGCTGTACCCGGACTGCAAAATTATTCTTTTAGTGCGTAATCCCATCGATGCGTGGCGCAGCTATGCAGAATTTAAGCGCTGGTATCATATCCGTCCCAATAAACCGGTATTCAATGTCAATCGCTTCTGTGACCACTGGGAAAGGCTGGCAGCGAGCTTTTTCGAGAATCAGGAAAAGCTGGGAGCCCTGCTCGTACGCTATGAAGATATTCTGGGTAATGACCAGGAAATTGAACGTATTTCGTCTTACCTGAATGTCCCTATTGACGCTTCGGTTTTGCAAAAGAAAATTCGCAGTGGCGATGAGAACGCCGGCGGCTATGGGGTGGTACCCGGTGAAAACCGGCTGTTACGCCGCCGCCTGCGAAAGACCGCTGGAAAATTTGGCTATCAACTCTAAACGGTTATCGATCATTTTGTCATGACACCGAAAAACCTCCGATGGCAATATGTCGATGACCTTCAGACCCTCGACACCTTATGGCCGTACTGGGATGCATTAGCAGCCCGGTGCGGGGCCGATACCCTGTTTAACACTTCCCATTGGTTAAAGCCGTGGTTAACCCACTTCTGGCAGCCCGACTGGCGGCTCGCGGCTCAGGTTGCCTGGCATGAAAACCAGGTGATGGCCATTTTGCCGGTATACATTCAACCTGATAAATCAACGGCCTTTCCGTTAGGTCAGGGGGAGCCGGAAAAAATGGAAGTGGCTACGGAATACCTGGATGTATTACTTGAGCCCGGTGAATACGCATCGCTTGCCCCAGAGTTACTGCTGCGCCTTCGAAAAACTGCGCCTAAGCTACAGTGGCGCGCACTCAAACATGATGCATGGCTATTAAAGCTATTGGCGAACACATCACATACTGCGCGGCAAACTACACGCTACCTCTCGACCGTTGAGCGATTCAGTACAAAGCAGCTGAGTAAAAATACCCGTGCGCAACATAACCGGGGGCGTAATAAACTGGCGAAGCATCACCACTACACGATGCGCTGGGCGAGTGACAACGAGTATGCGCAGCTGTTCGCAACAATGCGTGAGCTCCACGATGCCCGGTGGAAAAAGGCCGGTAAAGGGGGGGCCTTTCAGAGTGAGCAGTTTATTGCATTTCACCATGCGTTAATTCGCCACACGGATGACGTTGCCCTGTCTGTACTGGAAATAGATGGCCAGGCAGCGGCCATTCATTACTACCTTAAGAGTGACACGACGCTATATTTTTATCAGTCAGGCTGGAACAGTGAGCAATTCTCTCCGTTTTCCCCCGGCCTGCTGTTACATTGCTGGAGTATTCAACACTGCGGATGTGAGGACTATGACTTTATGATGGGCGCAGCAAAAAACTCCTACAAAGCCAAATTGGCCGATTCACAAACGCCAATGTTCAATATTGAGGTGCCCTTCTCTCTTCTGGCACGACTAACACAACGACTAAAGCAAGTGTTACGGCGCCTGCGTTAAGCTTCCCCGCAGCCGCAACGTACATCGACACTGCGTATTACACCTAATGGCTTCCGGGCTTCATTCAGCGAGCTTTTAGCCAGCTGCTTATTTTTCATAACCAAATAACTCAAAATCTTTGGCATAAATTTCGGCAACAATGCGCCGGGATTCGTCGTCATAGTATTCCGCAAAATGCGTAAATTTTGGAATTTGCTTTTTCGTTACCGATGCCAGCAGATCTTTGACTTTTTTTCTGACACTCGCAATTGGCATGCTTTCTACTAGTTTTGAGTCGTTCACGTGGGGAACCTCGCGTTGCGCCATCCCCATCCGCTGGCAAGCCTCATCAAAGTCACGCTGTAAATTTTCGAACTTGCCAACAAAATCTACCAGACAGTTTCCCGACGACGGGTCATAAAGATACTCATATTGTGGCCCGACAAACCAATAATCCTGATCCAGGACCCGCTGTCGAAGGTAATCCTTCACAAAGGTTGGAAAGTCCACATACTGATTGTATTTAAGATAACGGTAAAATGAGACCAGACGGCTGTAAGGGTTTCTGACAAAGGCAAACTTGAAATAAGTGTCGAACATTTCCTGCGGGACATACTTATATTTAACGTAGTCACCGGCCTGTAAATGAGCGAGGCGCGGCGGACCCAGTTCCGGGTTATTGTTGGGACGAAGTAACAGCGGCGCCCGGTTTTCCCAGGTTAGCCCCAGGTCGTTTAAAAAAACATGTTCAATACTTTGGCCGGCATTTTTAGGTATGTGGATAAAGATGCATTTATGATGATGGCTGAGCATGTCGCGCACGTCCTTACTAATAACGGGTTAAGTATTTTATTCTTATCTGGCAATGACTTTGTGACAGACAGGGCGATTAGTCAATTGAAAGTTAATGTAATAATGCCCCCGGTACGTTTGGGGGCCGGCGTAATAGCAACAACGGCGTTTTTGACAAAACCTCCGGCGTGGCAAAGGCGTAGCTGATAACGCGCAGTGGTATTAAGTGCCGGAAAACTCACCAAGCAATTTTTTTTGATGTACACTTGCAGTGGCCTGAAAACTGAAGTGTAGTAAACAGGCAGTAGTAACGACATGCAGGTCCAGGATGAATAGAATAAGTACACACTCACAACACGGTGTCGGTCATTTCGACACAGCCGAATCATCAGGTAATGCAGGCTTTGCATTCTTTTTCCTGTTGTTATACACCATCTCTGTATTGATCCGGCCTCATGAATTCTCTATTGAGACTGAAAAATATATATTCATCAAAGTATTTGCGATTATCTCCTTTATCTTCACCTTGCTAACCCTGCGACCCATTAAACTGCAACCTCAGCACTGGTTGTTGCTGGCAATGATACCGCTACTCATGGTGTCGGCCTTTTTAAACGGTTGGGGGACCGGGGGGATTTACCAAGCCGAGAAACTGTTTACCGCGTCGATCATACCGTTTTTTCTCTATACCGCGTTGCTTAACAAGATTAGCCGGCAGCATATCCTTATGTACGTATGTCTCGCCGCAGCCATGATGATGGTCTACAACGGTCATATTCAACAGGCATCCTTTGATGGCTATCAGGGCTACGGTCTGGGACAGAGTGTCACCGTCGCCCGTGAGGAGATGCGCATAAGCTACCTGGGCTTTTTTGGCGACCCAAATGATTTGGGTATGTTCATCGTGATGAATATCCCCTTCGCCATCTACTTTTACGCCAAAGGCGGAGCGCTGAAAAAAGCAGTGATGCTGACCATACTCGGGCTTATCTGCTACGGCATTTATATGACCGGCAGCCGGGGAACATTGCTTGGCGCAATTGGCGTCGTGTCGGTTTATTTTCTGATTAAAAATGCCGGCGCGAAACTGATCATCTTTTGCGCCGCCGCAGCTCCTATAGTGGCAACCCTGCTTGCCTCATTCGGAGGACTCACCTCTGACGAGGCGTCAGCCCATGCGAGGCTTGACGCCTGGTACGACGGTGTACTGATGTTACTGCATAACCCGGTGTTTGGAGTCGGTATGGGCAACTTTATGGAAGAACACGGCAAAGTTGCCCATAACTCCTACATTCATGTCGCGGGCGAACTGGGTGTCCCCGGCTACTCGCTCTGGGGGGGAGCACTGATACTCAACATGCTAGCCGGCTACCGACTCATTAAGAAACACACCGACTGGCAAGCCGGTGACGAAAAACTGCAGGCACAATACGACGATGAAATGCTGATGAATAAAGCACTGTTCTATTCAATGATCGGCTTTATGATCACAGCGTTTTTCCTGAGTCGTCAATTTACCCTCACCATGTTTATTTTTATGGGCATGCAAACGGCAAGTATTGTCAGGCTTATCCGCCTTCGCCCTGACCTCAGTTACCTGTTTTCGGGTAAAAGCATTATGACAAGTATTGGCATGGCGTGGTGTATTATCGTTGCGGTTTATGCCGCGTTAAAAGTAGGACTTTGATTCATGGAGAAAAAAGCTAAAGCCATCGTTGTTGTGGGGATGCATCGCAGCGGAACGTCGGCCCTGTCAGGAGAGCTTAATAACCTCGGTGTGTTTATGGGTAAACGCCTGTTTAAAGCGCAAAAAGGGGTGAACGACAAAGGGTTTTGGGAAAATGCTCGCCTCGTGAAAATCAACAGTCAGCTACTTGAAGCGGCGAATTCCGACTGGGATGACCCCACCGGCTTGAAATGCACCTCCACGTCATTTTCCAAGTCATTTTTTGACAAAGCCTGTCGGTTTGTTCAAGCCGAATACGGTGACGCGCCACTGTGGGGAATGAAAGATCCGCGAACGTCTATGTTGCTGCCCTTCTGGGATAAAGTATTTAATGAGGTAGATGTTAAACCCAATATCATTCTTATGATACGCCACCCTCTGGAAGTCGCAGCCTCGCTCTCAAAGCGGGATGGCTTCAGTCAGCAAAAAGGACTGATACTGTGGCTCAACTATAACTTCGCCAGCTATCAGGGGACATCGCACTATCCTCGCGTGATCGTTGATTTTGCCGCTTTACTGGAAGACCCAATGGCAATTCGAGCAAAAATTGCTGAAACCTTCAGCCTTGAGTTTGAGCAGCAACAGTCGTTTATTGATAAGTCATTGCGGCGACAGGGCGCTACAGACGACGCGAGCACATCCACATCGGCGCTGGTGCGCCTTGCCCTTAAGTTATATACGGCCATCGTCGATGATGATGCCAAGACGGTAGATGCCCTTCGTGACGACTATCAGCGTATTATCGAAAGCTGGGACAGCGTACTGCTTGAGCACCTTGAGTCAGTACAAAAGTCTGAAATTCATTTTCGTAATGTGTTTGAGGAAATCTACAATACACGCACCTGGAAACTGATGTGGCCATTTAAGACGCTGGAGTTGAAACTGCGCAGGGAGCAATAAGCATGATCAGTCTTGATGCCTTCAGAAAGCCGGCTAAACCGCTGGTAGACTTTATCGTCTGTGGCACGCAAAAAGGCGGGACAACTGCGCTTGACGTGCATCTGCGCGAGCACCGCGAACTGCATATGGCCGCAAAGAAAGAAGTGCACTTTTTTGACCGTGAAAAGCATTTTGCCAAATCGCCCAACTATTCCGTTTATCACCAGCACTTTGCGCCGGGGCCTGGCCATAAAATGGTAGGTGAGGCAACGCCAATTTATATGTACTGGGGGCGGGCCATAGAGCGTATCTGGCAGTATAACCCTGCCATGAAACTTATCGCCGTACTTCGCGACCCTGTTCAGCGTGCTTATTCACATTGGAACATGGAAGTGGAAGAAGGCAATGACGACTGGCAATTCGCCCAGGCGATCCGGCAAGAAAGAACACGATGTCGCGAGGCCCTCCCTCACAGACACCGTTTTTTTTCCTACGTCGATCGTGGCTTTTATGCCGAACAAATCAGAAACATCTGGCGTTACTTTCCCGAGCAACAAACCTTATTTTTAAAAAGTGAAGATTTGCGTCGCTCGCCGGATAAAGCTCTGTCTCAAATCGCTAACTTTCTCGGCGTCGCTGATTTTGGCGCTGTAGCGCATAAGGACGTTCACAGTCGCCGCTACGCCGCGACACTGCACCAGGACGACGAGCAGTACCTTCGTAACCTTTTCTATCATGATATCTGTGAACTGGAAAAAATGTTGGGCTGGGATTGTAGCGAGTGGAAGCAGGTGAACTAACACGCTGAAGTTGCTGCGCATTTCGCGCTTCTTATAGCCTGTGCGGGTGTGTTGACGATGACCGCCCGGCGTACGCCGGGCGGCACCATTTTAGCGCTTAACCGGCCCGTCTCACCAGACCAAGCAATTCCGTAAACAGCGACTTTTTAAAGATGTACAGCGCAACGATATAGCTGACAGCCCCGATAATGACCTGGGCAACCAAGTGCACCAGGGTTACTTCCGGGAAAAAGAATTTGTAGCTAAAAACCGCCGCCAGCATCAGCAGACCAACACTGACCAGCGGATAAATGACTTTCACCATATCAGAGACTTTCAACGACAGTGCCGAGCAATTTCGCACCATCAAAATGCTATAGGCAATCGGGAATGAGACCGCCCAGGCCAACGCAATACCTTCTGCGCCCATATGAATAAAGCCAAACAATCCCGCAGAGAGTGCCACAATACAGATCATGACATTGATAATCATGTGCTTCACTTTCCGCTGACTTTTCAGTGCAGGGTAAAATAGCTCATCACTGAAACGCAGCGGCATTACCAGTAATATGATCATGCATGGATAAACGGCTTCTACCCACTTATCACCTAATAAAATAGGAACAATGAGATCGATGACGCTGGCCAGTCCCCAAAAAATGGGAATCGCCACAAGCAGGCTCAGCCGCTGGGATTTCATGACATAGTGTGCGACTTTTGACGTCTCATCCTGCACCTTCGAAAACGCCGGGAACGCAACGGAACGTAACAAAGGCAATAACTTTTTCTGTGGCATTGCGGCAAACTGCAGACCCAGCGCGAACAGCCCCACTTCGGCGGCATTGAGTACCCGTCCTGCGATAAACACGTCCATGTGGATGAAGATATAAAACAGGATCACATGTACGGTGAGCATTCCGCCAAATTTGATGTAATCGGCAATGGCTGACAAATCAAAGCGGGGCCACATCAGCGCCGGGCTGAATATCATAAGCAGCAATGTCTTAACTGTGATCATGACTATTTCACCGATGACCAGTGACCAGAAGCCATAATCATTGAACGCCATTACCAGGGTGGTAAGGGCCGCACCAATATTGGACACCGCCGAAATGATGGAGACTTTTTTAAACTGCATTTCCCTGGCGAGCAATGCCTGAGGAATGATGCCGAAGGCCAATACCAGAAAACTGATGGCACTCACCTTGAGAATACTTTCTACTTCCTCGGCACCGTAGAAATCCGCCATCAGTCCCGCACTGAAGAACTGAATAAGGAATATGCTGGTATGCACCAGTAAAATCCCGCCGAATATTCGCTTAAGCGTGAGGTTGTCGATGTGTTTTGCCTGCACAATTCCCGGCGAGAACAGCGAACCGGTAATCAGCAGTAAAAGACTGAGAAGAACATCCGCCATTGCCACCAGACCATAATCTTCCGGTGTGAGCAGGCGAATGACCCAAAATGTAATTACCCAACGAACAAGTTGAGTTAAGATTTTTCCCGCGGCAACCCATTTAAGCGAGTGCAGGACAGCGTGTTTGAGTTTGTCTGCTTCCATTAATTATTCTACTTTACATCAGCGTCTTTTAAAGGATTGCATTGTCGCCAGGAGTCGATGAGGAATCACCGACAGCGCAATACCTCGCCACATGGCCTGGGGATCTTTCATACTGCGGTGAGCATCAAAATAGGTGTTTTTTGCCAGTTCAAAGTCACCGGAGAATACGTAAGATTTGGCATATTTCATATGCAGGTCGTGTTCAATTTTGCGCCAGTCTACGTTCTCGCTCGCCGTGTAAGACAAGGCCTGGATTTTTTGTAGACAAACCAGCTCTGCATCATGCATTTTCTGATCATTGAGGGAGTAGTTGTCTCCATGAAAGACATGCACAGCAAGGTTTTCTGCAACAAAGTCCACCTCAAAGAACGCCGACAGTTTTATCCATAAATGCCAGTCATCCACGCCCATCAACTGCCGGTCGTCATCAAAGCCCCCCACCTCTTGTATCGCAGACTTACGGGCAACGGCGGTGCAACACGTCAGCATATTTTGCTGAATCATCTGATCAAATACACGCCCCCGCTTTTTACCTTTGAACCCCGGCGAGCGCGTCTTATCATACAGCTCATAGCGGGTTTTGGCGCCACAATAAACCAGCGCAACATCGTCATTTGCAAAAAGCGGTATTTGCTTTTCCAGCTTCTCTTCGAGCCAGAGGTCGTCCTGATCACAAAAGGCCACCAACTCCCCCTCGGCCTTTTCAAGTCCAAAGTTCCGGGCATTGGCTACACCGCCATTTACTTTATGAAAAACCCGAATGCAGTCATGCGCAGCGGCTAACGCATCGATTACAGATGCAGAGTCATCGCTTGAGCCATCATTAATAAGCAAGATTTCAAAGATTGGGTATGTTTGGGCAAGCAGGGTGTTAACCGTTTCTTCAATATACTGCGCACCGTTATAAACCGGTACAATGATCGAAACCATTCCCTTTTTCATTATTGTTGCTCCAGCATTTACTTCTCTATTCTATGGCTCAACCACATTCGTTGAGCCATAGTAGCCTGTGTCGCCATGTAAGCCAATACACGCATGATTACGGTGCGAACAAAAGCGTATTTTTTACGAAGGTGCAGATATGTGCGGGCGCACCTTCCTTAAGCTTTCGTTTCGTGAATATAATGATACAAAACTCGCTTTTCACGTAGGTAAAAGCATTTCGCAAGGAACGTATACTGATGTCACTCTATCCTGGATTATTTCGTACCGTATTTTTACCTGCTCTGGATAAGGTAAAAGGTAAGGGGCTAACCAAGCTGGTTAACGAGTACGAGCAGCATTTGTCCTGGTCACCAGAGGCAATTAAGGCATTGCAATG
>CAZDUT010000111.1:0-9965 GCA_964508695.1 uncultured Alteromonas sp. | reverse complement strand
CAATACGTTTTTGCCTTTAAATTCTGAAGAGATCGCGTTGAGTTTCTTGCGCACCGACTTCTTACGCATGGTTTGCCCCGGCATAATAAACGTGCGACCGATATACCGGTTCTTCACAAAGCCCTGGCGATAGGGTAACTGCAAGGTATTGGCAATTTGCAGAGCCACATCCATCGAGGTTTCCGGAATGGGGATAACCACATCGATATCCATATCACTCCACTCGCGGGCAATTTTTTCTCCCAGCTTGCGTCCCATATTCACGCGCGATGCATATACGGAGATGCCGTCAATAAAGCTATCTGGACGAGCGAAGTACACAAACTCAAAAATACACGGCGAGGTAGCCGGGTTCTCTGCGCACTGCTTGGTATGCAATTCACCCGCCTCGGAAATAAATACCGCTTCGCCTGGTGCAACATCCCGAATGAAGGTAAAGCCAACCGCGTCCAGTGCCACACTTTCTGAGGCCACCATGTATTCCTCGCCCATTTCGGTAACGCGTTTACCTAACGCCAGCGGACGAATACCATGCGGATCACGGAACGCCACCACTCCCTGGCCGATAATCGCAGCCACTACCGCGTAAGCCCCACGAATTTTCTTGTGGACCTTTGTAACAACGTCGAAAATATCTTCGGCGGTAACGGTAAAGCTTGTCGCTTCCTGCAGTTCATGAGCAAGTATGTTGAGCAATAGCTCTGAATCAGAGGTCGTGTTGATATGCCGGCGGGCAATGCGGAAAACTTCTTCCTGAAGTTCATGGGCATTGGTCAGGTTACCGTTGTGCGCAAAAGCGATACCGAATGGCGAGTTCACGTAAAAGGGCTGCGCCTCGGCGGAACTTGATGAGCCCGCAGTGGGATAGCGTACATGGCCAATCCCCATATTGCCGGTCAGACGTTTCATGTGCCGGGTGTGAAACACATCCCGTACCAGACCATTCGCTTTGCGCAGATTAAACATATTCTGATCAATGGTCATGATCCCTGCGGCATCCTGGCCCCGGTGTTGTAGCACTGTTAAGCCATCATACAGCGATTGTGCTACCGGTGTTTTCCCGACTATTCCGACAATACCACACATAGTTGCGTTACCTATTTCAAGCGGATTTTAAGAAACTGGAGCTGTCTTTTACAAACGTAAAAAACCACTCGATGATTACTGCAAACTCTGGGATCAGAAGTGAATGTTGCCACCAGTCTGAACCAGCAGAAGGCGTGAATGTATCCATGAAGAATAACAGCGCACTGACAATAAGCACGCCACGTAAAGCGCCAAACACGATGCCCAGGGCACGGTCTGTCCCTGACAGGCCGGTTGCCTGCACTAACTGACTGATTGAATAATTGAGCAAACCACCAATGACCAGCGTTGCTATAAACAAGACGGCAATGGCGGCGCCATTGCGCAGATAGATATCATTAATGCCAGTGAAGTACACCGCGAGATCGGCGTAAAAGTGGCTGGCGATAAATAATGCGCCAAACCATACGACCAGCGAAATGGCCTCTTTAACAAACCCTCTGATCAGGCTTATTAAGGTAGATACCGCAATGATACCCAGTATGGAAAAGTCTACCCAGTTCATGATCTCTCAGTGACGCGTTGGTCTCACTTCAGTTGCTGGCCGACACCTGTCGCTCCGGCAAGATGGCGCGCATTCTAACAGAAGAACCCCAGATTACCAGCCTGTAATCAGAAATTGGTGTTCATTCTTTAGTCGCTTTCTCAGGCGTTTGTCAGGCAATGCTGTAACGAAAATATTCCGCTTACTCGACCTTAAACTCAGTGACCCGCCCTTTGAGGCCGGTTACCGATTTAAGATGTGGTAAGGCAGACTCCAGTTTTGCTTTATCCAGATCCGGGCCGACAAACACTTTGGTTAACGGGCCGGAGCTGGTTTTAATAGGTCGGCTGAAGGCGCGGTAACCGGCGCTCTCAAGCTTAGCTAACAATTGACGCACATTTTTCTGATGCCTGAAGCTGCCTAACTGTATTACCCAGCCAGCATCGTCCGCATCGACAGATGGCCCATCAACGATGGTTTGACTGGCCAGGCTGTCGTCGCTGGTGTCGTTGTTTTTTTGTGGTGCAGGTTCAGATTCACTGTCAGACTGTGGCGCATCATCTACAGGAGTTTCGTTAACGACTTCCATGGGGCGTTCGGAGGCATTGGCGACACGTTCACTGGGAAAAGGCTCAGGATCGACAATTGGTTTTTTCGACGGACTGGCCGGCACCGACTCAAACGCGGTCTGGTTACTTTCTTTTTTGCCATCGAGAAAATCCGGCAAGAATATTACTGCCAATGCAACCACAATGATGGTTCCAACCAGCCGGTTCTGAAATCCCGACGCCACCGCTCTCTCCTATTTAGTTAAGCCTTCATTGCCAGAGTGCAACGCTAATACATCTGCCACAGTAAGAAAAGAGCCAAACACCAAAATGCGGTCGGCAGGCTGACTATTTTGTCGCGCACACTGATAGGCGCAGGTCACTGTGTCAAACTCATCAACCTCGTGTATGCCAGCTTCATGCAGCGCATCAGCCATGCTACTGGCAGTTCGTCCACGAGGACCGGGAATCGCGGCGGCATACCAGTGTGCGGCAACGTCGGCAAGTGGTGCAAGGCTTTCTGTAACAGCCTTATCTTTAAGCATTCCCACCACAATATGCAACGTCGCTGGCGCCTGTGCATCCAACCATGTTCTCAGCGCCCGTGTAGCCTGTGGATTATGTGCTACATCAATGACGACCTCAGGGGATGACGCCACGCGCTGACAGCGTCCTGGCAGTACTGTTGAGGCAATCACGTTGCGCAGTGAGGCATTATCGCTTAACCAGCCCAGTTTGTGTAGCGCAGCAAGGGCCGTTGCAGCATTCTGTAGTGGGATTTGCGGCAAAGGCAGTGCGTTTAAGCTGATATCGCCCATCGACCAGCGCCAGTTCTGTGCATCCCGTGACGCCGAATAATCGGTTTGCACCCAACTGGCATCTACCTGCAAGCTCTCTACAACTTCCTGCAGACTATTCGGGGGATCGGGCTCACCGATGACGGCCAGTCCGTGCTGGCGCATTATTCCCGCCTTTTCTCTGGCGATAGCGTCCCGGGTATCACCCAGCCAATCCTGATGATCAAGGTCAATGGTTGTGATGATAGCAAGATCAGGTGTGATGATATTGGTGGCGTCAAGACGCCCGCCTAAGCCTACCTCAAGAAGCACAACATCCGGCTGACGGCGGCAAAACATCCACAACGCTGCAAGAGTGCCAAACTCGAAATAGGTCAGTGTTGTATCGCCACGGGCCAGTTCAACGGCTTCGAATGCTTCGCAGTAAGCGTGCTCGTCAGGCATGCTGTCATTAATCCGTACCCGCTCACGGTAATCCAGCAGATGGGGGGAAGAGTAAACACCGACGGTCTTGCCCTGCGCCAATAAGATAGTCTCAAGCAATCGACAGGTAGTACCTTTACCGTTGGTACCTGCAACCGTAATAACGGTACTGTTGGCTAAATCGAGCGCCATGGCATCCGCCACCTGACGAACGCGCTCAAGGCCCATATCAATGGCACTGGGATGTATAGACTCCAGATAGCGGAGCCAGTCGGGCAGCGATTTTTTCAATGGCGCCACATCGCTTTGCAACTGACTCACGCGTGAACGTGGTGCAGCTTCTTCAACACACCGTGCAGGCGATCCCGCATCTCGCGCCGATCGACGATCATGTCAATCGCGCCCTTCTCGAGTAAAAACTCACTGCGCTGAAAGCCTTCTGGCAGCGTTTCACGCACAGTTTGTTCGATCACCCGCGGACCAGCAAAGCCAATCAGTGCTTTAGGCTCTGCTACATTGATATCGCCCAGCATTGCCAGGCTGGCAGAAACACCACCCATTGTAGGGTCGGTCAGCACGGAAATGTACGGCAGCCCCTTATCGCTAAGCTTAGCCAGTGCTGCAGACGTTTTGGCCATTTGCATCAGCGACATGAGTGCTTCCTGCATACGTGCGCCACCACTGGCAGAGAAGCAAATCAACGGCATATTGTGCTCCAGACAGGTATTGACCGCCGCCACAAAGCGCGCACCCACGACCGACGCCATTGAGCCTCCCATAAAGGCGAACTCAAAACACGCGACGACCACCGGCATGCCTTTCAGTTTACCCTGCATAACCACCATGGCGTCTTTTTCCTTGGTACTTTTTTGTGCCGCAGAAATACGATCTTTGTAACGTTTGGAATCTTTAAACTTCAGAATATCCTGAGGCTCTAAATCGCCAGCGATTTCCTGGCGGTCGCCCTCATCCAAAAAGGCATCAATACGGCTACGGGCACCAATACGCATATGGTGATCGCACTTCGGGCATACCTCCAGTTGTTTCTCAAGATCGTTTCGGTATAGCACGGCCTGACACGACGAGCACTTTGACCAGATCCCTTCAGGCACATTGCCCTTGGTGGAGGTTTGCGTACGGGGAAGAATTTTTTGAATCCAGCTCATGGAAATCGAATCCTTTTTTCACTGTCACAGTCGCCCGGCAGATTTATTGATCGTGTTCGTATCAGACGACGACTGTTGATTGAATCTTGTAATATAGCGCGGTATTAGACCACATTACAGGAAAATGCAAAAAACAAAACTGGTCTTAGAAGTCAGCACGACATTTTAATCACAGACTGCTGGCGGTTTCAGGTGCTTAATCATCCGGTAAAAACAGCGGGCCTGGTGGCTGTTTTGGAATGTGCCACTTCTCAGGATAGGTGACATCGACCAGGTACAGCCCGTTGGGTTTTGCCGTCGCGGCCGCCCGGGTTCGATCTCTGGCGGCTAACAGTTCACTTATCCATTCAACGGGTTGCTCACCGGCACCAATGGCCATTAACGACCCGGCGATATTGCGTACCATATGGTGCAAAAACGCATTGGCACGGATATCTATAATCACATAGCGCCCCTGCCGGCTGACACGGATATGGGTAATATTGCGAAACGGTGAATTAGACTGGCAGTGTGCGGCACGAAATGAGGTGAAGTCCTGCTCACCGACAAGCGGTCGCGCAGCCTCATGCATCTTGGCCGCATCCAGCTCACGGTATTCGTGGGTCACCCCCCCCTGTAAAATAGCAGGCCGAAGCTTATCGTTGTAGATGATATAACGGTAGCGGCGGTGTGTAGCGGAGAAACGGGCATGAAAATCATCGTCCACCTGTTTACACCAGGTTACCGCTACAGAGTTCGGTAAATTGGCGTTGACCCCCATACTCCATGCACGTTCAGGGCGCAGGTTGTCACAGTCAAAATGCACGACCTGTCCGGTGGCGTGAACGCCGGCATCAGTGCGTCCCGCGCATTGCACGTCGACACGGGTATTAGCCACTTTCGAGAGCGCATTTTCGAGATGTAGCTGAACACTGGGTACATCGCGCTGACGCTGCCAGCCATAGTGCGCAGCCCCGTCATATTCAATACCTAGTGCCACTCTCGCCATTTCTTGCTCATCCTTCACAGAATTTTAAACCGGCCAAGTGTAATGGCTTACGCATTAACTGTGAAGTCACGGTCAGGATATTGAGCTAAGAATTGCTTTCGCTTCCTGCTTTTGTGCGTCGTCCCCTTTTGACAGCACTTCATCCAGTAACTCTCTGGCGCTGTCGGTATCATCCATTTCAATATACGCCCTGGCAAGATCCAGGTTAGCGTTCTGGCCCGCGTCTTTATCAATGTCGATCACATCATCATCATCGCCGATACCGGAGAACTCAGACAGGCTGACGTCCAGATTTAACGGGGTCTCATCCAGATCAGCATTATCTTCGTCAAGGCTGTCGTCGATCAGCGCCTCAACATCCAGAAAATCTTCTTCTCTTGATGGCCGCGAGGTGCGGTCTTCGGTTGACGGGGCGCTCTCGTCAAGCAGCGCATTGAGGTCCAGATCCGGATTATCCAGCGTCGGTTTCTTTGGCGCTTCGTCACGTTCTGACTCGATAGAGCTTAACAGGTCATCGAATTCAGAATTTTCCAGCTCATCAAAGATTTCCGCTTCTGGCTCACTGTCGTTATCCGACAACCAGTCATCAAGCCCGGGGACATCCCTCAGTTCATTAATTTCCTGTCCGGTACTTTTTTTGGCAGGCGCTACACCGTCCTGCTCCTGTTCCAGTTCAAATGACTCGACATCATTAAATGCATCATCCAGCATTGAATCGTCATAATCACTGCCACCTTCATCATCAGACACTTTCCCGGTCGGCGTGTAGTCGCTGTCGGCCATCGATGGCAGGTCATCCAGCATCTGTCTGTCAAAATCATCCAGTGCATCGTCAAGAGCGTCCGTTGCTTCTGTCGCTTCACTGGTGTCAGCGTTCTCTGAATCAGATGCAGACGTGACCTCGTCGGCAACCTGTTCAGCCGCTGTGTCAGAGTCTGCAGCGCTGACTGTATCCGGGTCAGACGACCCGGCCAGTGCATTGGTATCTTGCCCGGCAAGCTCACTGTCAACGTCGTCAGCACTGTCTGGTGTGTCAGCCTGTGTGAAGTCGCCCTGCCCCGGCGCTTCCACTGCTCCACCCGTTTCCGGTTGTTTTTCCGTGTCCTCACTGGCTTCGGCTAGCGTATCTGAGGGGGGATGATCAGCGTCTTCAGCGTCCACCTTTTCAAGCAACTGATCGGCCAGAGGCTCCGCATCGGATGAGGCTACGTCCTCTTCGCCGGGCAGGACTTCGTCAGACTCGCTGGCACTTACCTCGTCAGTGACCTCGTCAGTGACCTGGTCATTTTGCAGTTCATCTGACAGCGGATCACGGGGCGGCTCAGCGGCTTCTGTGATGTCGTCTTCAGCCAAAGTATCATCAGCTTCCACGCGTTGGGTATCATCACCGGAGCTGTCGGCGTCAAGCTCACGTAACAGCTCATCTGTCAGCGTATCATGCTCGTCATCGTCAGACGTTAACGCCTTATTCTCTTCAAACAGACTGGTATCTGCTTCGCCACTGTGCGCGTCATCGCCGGAGCTGTCGACGTCAAGCTCACGTAACAGCTCATCTGTCAGCGCATCGTGATGTTCATCATCTGCAGATACCGCCTCTTCAGCCGGGCTCGCCGGCTCTGCGTTATCATCGTCGGTGCCGTCGTTGGCTTCCAGTTCCGTAAGCAATTCATCCGTTAACGGATCTTCTAGCTCGCCGTCTGCGCCTCTCGCTGATTCTGCTGACGCGCCGGTGTCATCTTCAACGCCCAGCTCAGCCAACAGCTCATCGGCCAGCTCATCCTGCGCAGACGGTCTGGTTTCGCCCCCCTCGGCCGCTTCATCTTCGGCCTGAAGTTCGGCAATAAGATCGTCAGAGAGTGGATCGCTGAAGTTCTCTGTGGTGTCGATATCGTCCATTTCGACATCTTCAATCTCGCCAGCAAGCGCATCCAGATCCTGAATAGACTGGCTTGACGGTTTTTGAGGCTCAGTAGCAACCACGTCGTCGCCAGTCTCATCGGTCTCATCAGCGGGCATGCCACCCATCATTTCCAGCTGTTCTATTTCACCGATAATATTGTCTGCAAGACGATCAATGGCCTGATTTTTCT
The DNA here is from genome assembly GCA_964508695.1 of uncultured Alteromonas sp. Lineage (GTDB taxonomy): Bacteria > Pseudomonadota > Gammaproteobacteria > Enterobacterales > Alteromonadaceae > Alteromonas. The sequence continues at coordinate 2,383 of CAZDUT010000111.1, read as the reverse complement.
GATTGATTTCATCATCCAGTTTTTCCAGTGTTGCCTCATTGATTTCGGTATCTTCAGACAGAGAAGTTGCAGACTGCTCGTGCTCATCGTCCTCGAGCAACTCATCAATACTTATCTCAGGCTTATCATCCTCGTCGTCTACCTCAGGCTTTTTAAGCTCTGTGGCCTTTGCGTCGGGATCGGCATCCTGTGTCATGGCCAGACTGTCTTCTTCGGCCACCGAGTCATCGGTTAGTTTGGCATCAAACTCATCGGCTTCATCAACAGCGTCCGGCAACGGCTGTTCATCAGTCTCACTTTCAATATCTGTTGAATCATCGTCGTTACGTACATCGTCTGCGTCGTCCGCTTGCTCAGGCTGAGCATACTCGTCGGTGTCGTCTTCATCAGATGCCAGAGCAATGCCGTCAAAATCGTCATCGGCGTCTGGCGTTACCGTGTTGTCTGACAGATCATCTTCGTCAAATAGGCTGTCCAGTTCATCCTGCTCAATCTCACTGTCACCTGTCTCGAAGGCATCATCTTCATCGTCGTCCGGCACCAGCATGTCATCGTCCAGCTCGGCGAAGTTTTCCAGCTCATCATCAAGCGCTTCTTCCAGCTCACTGGATAACACATCATCGAGGAGATCATCATCGTTGAATAAGTCGTCATCATTGAGCTCTCCTTTGTCATCGAAATCACTGGACAGCTCGGTGGTCAGATCATCAATATCGTCATCAAGGGATGCGTGTTCGGAGGCTGGCGCCTGCGCAGGTGCGGTGTCGGGCTGCGGCGAGTTTTTTCTGCTCAGCAACCACGCTGCAAGTCCACTCAGTAAGGCTACTGTCAGTAATCCGGAGCCAATTATCAGCGCCATCGGGCTGGTTAACGCATCAGCAAAACCACTTTCGTTTTCCGACTGCCGCTGTGCCTGCTCCTGCTTGATCATATCAAGCAGTTCCTGCTGTAGGGCGACCTGCGTATCAATCTGGCTTTTAACATCCCCCTCAACCTGGCCTTTGAGGGTTTGCAGATCATCGTTTACCCGTTCAACCCGCTCATACAGCTTGCGGTTTTCGTCCAGTATTGCCTGCACGTTTTCAAGCGACATCGCGAACTGCTGCCGGAGCTCGTCAAACTGGCGAGCCTGCTCTTCATCAAGCCGGGTAATTTTTTGTTCAATATCGTTTTTGGTCTGCGAAAGATCCTGCTGATTAACCAGCGGGACTGACGGCTTGAGGTTTTTCAGCGTGTTTCCGGGGGCACTGGGTTGTGACGACATACTGCGATCGTCCTGTTCAGCCCTTGCCCTCGCCTTTTCAGCATCAATCCTGGCAACATAGCGTTCAGACGGCAGCTTGAGCATGGCCCCGTCAACCAACAGGTTGAGGTTATTCTCTTCAAATGCGTCCGGGTTGAGTTCATAGATTGCAACCATCACCTGATAAATAGTGAGGTTGTTGTTCTGACGGTAGCGTTCGGCGATACGCCACAGCGTATCCTGCGCATCTATCGGACCATATTCCAGGCCTGAGAACTGGCTGGTCGACGACTTCGGCCCTTTAAGCTGGGTGGCGGTTTCCTGAGCCGTTGCAGCCAGCGGCGTGATGCTTAACACCCATGCCAGAAGCAGTGTGCCCGTCAAATGCAATTTCATAGCGTTTCTGTTGCCCTCAAGCGTCTTGACCACCACGCCGGTAATGGCGGCTTGTCGTGGCAGTGCGGAACACTGGTTCCGCTCCTTCTGCCTTTATTCTTGTCATGTTGTCACAGGCGCATTTACCCATGCGCAACTCACCGTTAAGTGCACAGCGTCAAAAAATCGTCTTTCGGTGTGCATTCAGGATCTTATGCAAAGACTACTCCAATGTGAACAGGGAGCGCGCCAATGTTTTAAAAACTATAAACCAACTTCTGTCGGTAAGGAAAGGTATTACACCGGCCCATTACGCCTTATCGGCAGGCAGTACAGAAAGTTTACTGTCTGTACTGCCATGTAACGACTTACAGGTAATCGCGGATCAATACTTCGGCAATCTGAACGCTGTTAGTCGCGGCCCCTTTTCGAATATTGTCTGACACGACCCACAGGTTCAGGCCCGTCGGGTGAGTAATATCATTTCGAATACGTCCTACATGCACCAAATCATTGCCGCTGGCACTGCTAACCTGCGTAGGAAAGGCTTCACGCTGTTCATAGACCCGGACACCCGGTGCATCCATCAGCAATTGCTTCACCTGTTCAGCATCAATGGGTTGATGTGTTTCAAGATGTACCGCTTCACCGTGCCCGTAAAAGACCGGCACGCGCACAGCTGTCGCGTTTACCCGAATACTGTCATCGCCCATGATTTTCTGAGTTTCCCACACCATTTTCATCTCTTCTTTGGTGTAGTCGTTA
>CAZDUT010000110.1:0-9994 GCA_964508695.1 uncultured Alteromonas sp. | reverse complement strand
CTGAGTGAAACGACTGATGAATTACGTTTCGACGGGAGTAGGAATGCTAGTAGGTACACTGTTGTCTGCATCAGCAATGGCTGAAACAGAGGAAGTGAACAGCGCATTAAACCTTCGTCGTGGGGCAACAGATATCAGTGGCCAGGTCTATGATCTGCACATGCTGATGTTTGCCATCTGTGTGGTAATTGCCGTGGTGGTGTTCGGGGCGATGTTTATATCGATGTTCCTCCACCGTAAATCCCGGGGCGTCAAACCTGCCAACTTTCATGAAAGCGTAAAAGTAGAAATTGCCTGGACAGTCGTTCCGTTTCTTATTCTGGTGTTTATGGCGGTACCAGCTGCGAAGACCCTGATTGCCATGGAAGATACCACTGAACCAGATATGACCGTGCTGGTCACCGGTTCACAGTGGAAATGGCACTACAAATACATGGACTCTAATGTCGAGTATTACTCCTTGCTGGCCACGCAGCGCGAGCAAATCGATAACAAATTTTCTAAAGGCGAGAACTACCTGCTTGAGGTAGATAAACCGCTGGTTATTCCCACCGGTCAAAAGGTCCGTTTCCTGATTACCTCTGATGACGTGATCCACTCCTGGTGGGTCCCCGATTTTGCGGTGAAAAAAGATGCTAACCCGGGTTTTATCAATGAAGCCTGGACACGGGTCAATGAGCCCGGTGTCTATCGTGGCCAGTGTGCCGAGTTGTGTGGCAAAGATCACGGCTTCATGCCGATTGTGGTGATTGCCAAAGAACCGGCGGACTTCGAGGCTTGGGTGAGTGAACAGGAAGAAATTGCCCGTCGTGAGAAAGAAGAAGAAGAACGTCTTCTGGCAATGAGCATGTCTAAAGAAGAACTTATGGAAGTCGGAGAGCGGGTATACAACTCAACCTGTGCATCCTGCCATCAACCTAACGGTGAGGGACTACCCGGCGCATTCCCTGCCCTCAAGGGCAGTAAGATGGTGTTAGAAGATATGGAAGGCCATATCGATATCGTTCTGCACGGTAAGTCAGGCACAGCGATGCAAGCGTTTGGCAACATGCTGAGCCTGAAAGAAGTGGCAGCGGTTGTCACCTACGAGCGAAACGCCTGGGGCAACAACACCGGTGACTTGGTGCAGGCGAAAGACGTTAACGCCGTTGCAAGTGGAGAATAGGAGCGCATTATGAGCAAAGCAACTGATGTCATTTCGCCGGATTCTGCGGCACACGAGCATGAACACCATGATGATCACCATATTCCTAAAGGGATAACCCGCTGGCTGTTCACCACTAACCATAAAGATATCGGTACCCTGTATTTGTGGTTCGCCTTTATCATGTTCCTGGTAGGTGGTGCTATGGCCATGGTGATCCGGGCTGAACTGTTTCAACCTGGATTGCAAATTGTACAACCCGATTTTTTCAATCAGATGACCACGGTGCATGGCCTTATCATGGTATTTGGGGCGGTTATGCCAGCCTTTACCGGCCTTGCTAACTGGCTGGTGCCTATGATGATCGGTGCGCCGGATATGGCACTGCCGCGAATGAATAACTGGAGCTTCTGGATCCTGCCCTTTGCATTTTTAATTCTGCTAAGCTCGCTGTTTCTGGAAGGTGGCGGCCCTAACTTTGGCTGGACTTTTTACGCGCCGTTATCGACAACGTACAGCAACGACTCTACCGCGCTGTTCGTATTCTCAGTCCACATTATGGGGATTTCCTCCATCATGGGGGCAATCAACGTGATCGTCACTATCTTTAATATGCGCGCCCCCGGTATGACCTGGATGAAATTGCCGCTGTTTGTATGGACGTGGCTGATTACGGCCTTCCTGCTGATTGCGGTAATGCCAGTGTTGGCGGGTGCCGTGACCATGGTACTGATTGATAAATTCTTCGGAACCAGCTTCTTTGATGCGGCGGGTGGCGGCGATCCGGTGATGTTCCAGCATATATTCTGGTTTTTCGGTCACCCCGAAGTCTACATCATGATCCTGCCAGCTTTTGGCATTATCTCGCACATTGTACCGACGTTCTCACGCAAGCCGCTGTTTGGTTACGCGTCAATGGTGTATGCCACTGTGTCTATCGCGCTGTTGTCATTTATCGTATGGGCCCATCACATGTTCACAACGGGCATGCCGCTCTTTGCGGAGATGTTCTTTATGTTTGCGACCATGCTGATATCGGTGCCAACCGGTGTGAAGGTGTTTAACTGGGTGGCAACCATGTGGCGAGGTGCGCTGAGCTTCGAAGTGCCTATGCTGTTTGCTATCGCATTTATTGTGCTATTTACCATTGGTGGCCTGTCGGGTCTTATGCTGGCGATTACTCCGGTGGACTTTCAGTACCACGACACCTACTTCGTGGTGGCCCACTTCCATTACGTACTGGTCACCGGAGCCATCTTCTCCATCATGGCAGCGGTGTATTACTGGCTGCCTAAATGGACTGGAAAGATGTTTGATATCACCCTGGCCAAATGGCATTTCTGGTGCTCACTGATTTCAGTCAACCTGCTGTTCTTCCCTATGCACTTTGTCGGTCTGGCCGGTATGCCCCGTCGTATCCCTGACTACTCCTTGCAATTTGCTGACTTTAACCAGTGGATCAGTCTGGGCGGGTTTGCCTTTGGGTTGTCGCAGCTCATCTTCCTGGCGGTGGTAATTAAAGCCTGTCGTAAGCAGGGCGAGGCAGTGTCCGATCAGGTATGGGAGGGCGCACATGGTCTGGAGTGGGAAATTCCATCGCCGGCGCCATATCACACATTTGAAACGCCTCCGGTAGTGAAGTAAGGAGGCACTATGGCAGCGACGCAAAGCAACACCAAGCTGGTCGTCAAATTACTGGTCGTCGTGGTCGGTATGTTTGGCTTCGGTTTTGCGCTGGTGCCGCTTTACGACGTGTTTTGCGATATAACCGGTATTAACGGCAAAACGGCCAATCAGGCGGCCAGCTATACCTCGGTAGACATTGATGAGTCGCGCGAGGTTACCGTAGAGTTTATTACCCGCACCAATACTGGCATGCCCTGGGAGTTCAGGGCGCAGACCCACCGGTTAAGCGTGCATCCGGGTGAGCTCAATACCGTTGAATTTTATGTCAGAAACCCGCTGTCCAGAGAGGTGGTGGCGCAGGCCATTCCGTCGGTGTCACCCGGGCAAGCGGCGTTGTTTCTCAACAAAACCGAGTGCTTCTGCTTTAACCAGCAACCCCTCGCGGGCGGTGCAGAAGCGTCGCTTCCGATGCAATTTTACGTTGATCCGCAAATTCCGGAAGATATTCACTATTTTACAGTTCAGTACACACTTTACGATGTGACTGCCCGGACCAATGATTTACCGCAAAAAAACAATCCGTTTTTAACCCAGCAAGAAAGTAGCGGCAAATGAGCGGTCAGGGTGTTAAGGAGAAGGCAATGCAGCAAGAATATGAACGATATTATGTTCCCGCACAAAGTATCTGGCCCATCGTGGGAGCAGTGGCGCTATTTTTAATTGCCGTTGGCGCCGGGAATTTTGTCATTGAAACGACGAAGGATGAGACTGGCTACGGCGGGTATATTCTGCTGACCGGCATTATTGTATTGCTGGTAATGCTGGTGGGCTGGTTTAAAAACCAAATTGACGAGTCGATGAGCGGTTTATACAGCAACCAGCTCGGACGTTCTTACCGTCAGGGAATGGCCTGGTTTATTTTCTCTGAAGTGATGTTTTTTGCTGCCTTCTTTGGTGCACTGTTTTATGCACGTATGATTGCCGTGCCCTGGCTGGGCGGTTCCTCCAACAACGCCATGACTAACGAGGTGCTGTGGCCGGGGTTTGATGCATTGTGGCCACTGATATCGACGCCGAGTGGCACCAGTACCGAAGCGATGGGACCGGGTGGTCTGCCCACCATTAACACCATTATTCTGTTGGTGTCGTCGGTCACTCTGCACTTTGCTCATGTAGGTCTTGAGCAGAACAAGCGTAAGCAGCTTACGCTGATGCTTGGGGCTACCATATTGCTGGGGTTGGTCTTTCTCTATCTGCAGGTGCAAGAGTATATTCACGCCTACCAGGATCTTGGTCTGACGCTGCAATCGGGAATTTACGGTAATACATTCTTTATGTTGACCGGTTTCCACGGCATGCACGTGACACTCGGCACTATTATACTTATCGTTCTGTTTTTCCGTGTGCTCAAAGGGCATTTCACGCCAGACAATCATTTCGCGTTTCAGGCTGGTAGCTGGTACTGGCACTTTGTCGACGTCGTCTGGGTAATGTTGTACCTGTTTGTCTATGTTTTATAACCCGACAGGCCGCTAATACGGCCTGGGGTTTGGCGTTATTAAGCCAGTACCGATAGCGATCAGAATAAGTACCACAATGATCGCCGAGGTGAGTACCCGACGCCCGATGTATTTGCTCATCGGGCCGTCTTCAGGGTTGTTTCTCATCATTACCCGCATGGCTCTGAACAGATTCAGGATCATATACAGAACCAGGCAAACCAGAATAATTTTAATTACCATACTACCCTCATTTTGGAGTGCGCTTACATCGCTATGCTGTCTTTGAGCTTACCCAAATTACTGGCCGCCATTATTACCTTAACGTGTTGTATAGTTATGGTTTTTCTTGGGTTCTGGCAACTGGACAGGATGGAACAAAAACAACAGCGTCTGGCTAGCATAACCCAAAAACAGGCCAGCGGTCCTGTCGATTTTTCACAAACCCTTAACATGCCCGATCCCCGCGATGTGCACGTCGCAGTGACCGGTATACCGGACAGGCAATCGGTCCTTTTGCTGGATAATCAAATTCATGACGGCGTCCCCGGGTATGATGTGCTCGTGCCGGTACAGACCGATTACGGATGGCTGCTGGTTAATTATGGCTGGGTAGAGGCACCGCGCTATCGCGACCAGTTACCAGCATTCAGCATTACCGCCGACACACAACAATTTGAAGGCGTTGTCACCCGCCCTTCCGACAACCCGATGATCCGCGAAACGGCCACTGGCAGTGATGCGTTTCCAATGGTGGTACAGCAGGCAGATACGGCGGTGCTGAGTCAATTACTCAATCGACAGCTTCGCAGCGAAGTGCTGGTTTTGACTGAAGAAAGTGACCAGTACGTGCGCCGCTGGGAGCCGGTGGTGATGTCACCACAGAAGCACCTGGGCTATGCCATACAATGGTTCGGGCTGGCGCTGGCCGCTGCTGTAATTGGCACCGTCGCAATAATAAGAAAAGGAAAATGAGATGGCTGATACGTCACGTAGTAATAAAAAAACACTGATCCTTGTACTCATCGCTTTTGTGGTGCCGGTAATACTGGCTAAATTTGCCCTCGATCAGGACTGGTTTAATCGTGGCGCAACGAATAAAGGGGAATTATTAGACCCGACACTCGACTTTTCTGCGGCGCTGGATGACCTGCCACCTAAATGGCGGCTTGTCTATGTACTGCCCGAAGAATGCACCGCGGCCTGTGAAAACGCGATATACAGCATCCGTCAGGTGTGGCTGGCACTGGGGCGGGAGACAGACCGTGCCGAAGCGATGGTACTGACCACCCAAAACAGCGATCCACAAGCTGTCGAGAAGCTACAGAACACAAAGCGCCTTACGCTGCACGCCGTAAATCAAAACAGTGTTAATAAAATGTTTAAAGGTGAGCGGGGCAATGGTATTTTTATCGTGGATACGCTTAATAACGCAATGCTCCGGTATCCGGTCAAAGCGGAAAAGGAAGCGGCGGTCATGGATAGCAGAGATATGCTCTCTGATGTAAAAAAATTATTAAAACTGTCACGTATCGGATAGGCGCTATGATGAAAAAACTGGCCGGATTCAGTCTGGTATTAGCTCTGGTGGTTATTATTCTGGGGGCTTACACGCGTCTTACCGATGCGGGGTTAGGTTGTCCGGACTGGCCGGGCTGCTACGGCCACCTTGGTGTTCCCCAACAGGCAGAGCATATCGATGCGGCTAATGCGGCGTATCCGGATCGGCCCGTGGAAGCGCACAAAGCCTGGAACGAGATGATCCACCGCTATTTTGCCGGCACGCTGGGGTTGTGCATTCTGGCCATCGCCATAATTGCCGTGATTAAGCGCGAGCCGCAGCGTCCCTTTAAACTGCCGCTTGCCCTGCTAGGGCTGGTTATCTTTCAGGCCGCATTGGGTATGTGGACAGTGACGCTCAACCTGCTACCGGTGGTGGTAATGGGTCATTTGCTGGGTGGCTTTACGGTACTGGCCTGTTTGTTTTTACTGTATTTGCGATTGGCACAGCCTCAGGCGCAGTTTGCCGGGTTACCGACGCTGGCAGTGGGAGGCATTGTCGTTCTGGTCATGCAAATTGCGCTGGGTGGCTGGACATCAGCCAATTATGCCGCGCTGGCCTGTACCGAGTTTCCGGTGTGCGAAGGGCAGTGGTTATCCCGGCTTGACTTCAGCGGCGCATATTCGGTGCCAGAGGCCGATAACTATGAGTTTGGCGCGCATGATTATGCCGAACGCATGACCATGCATATTGTGCATCGGGTCGGGGCCGTCATTACCTTTTGTTATCTGGGGCTTGTCGGTCTTGGATTATTACGTCAACGCAATACCGTTGTACCTAAAGCCGCGGCATTTACGCTGTTAGCTGTGCTATTGCTTCAGGTAGGATTGGGGATCAGTAATGTGGTTTACAGTCTGCCACTTTTTGTCGCGGTCGCACATAACGCCGTTGCCGCCTGTCTTCTGCTGGTGATGCTCTGGATCACCTGGAAATTGTCTCAGGCACATGGAGGTTACCATGGCTAAATCTATCTCTGTTTCATCTTCATCCCGCGCATCCCGCACCGACGGTGCGAACTGGCGCGATTACTACGAAATGACCAAGCCCAATGTCGTCATGCTGCTGCTGCTTACTGCGCTGGTGGGCATGTGTCTGGCCACCCCGAACTGGGTCGCCTGGCAAACTCTGGTGCTGGGGCTGGCGGGGATTGGCTTGTTGTCCAGTTCTGCGGCGGTGGTTAATCATGTGGTCGATCATAAAATTGACAGTCAAATGGCCCGTACCTACAACCGACCCGTTGCGCGGGGAAAAGTGAGCGCGCAGCGTGCGCTGGCGTTCGCGTTAGTAATGGGCGTGGTGGGAACGCTGGTACTGGCACTGTTTGTTAATACACTGACCGCTGTGCTTACACTGGCAAGTTTGGTGGGGTATGCGTTCATTTACACGATGTTCTTAAAACGCGCGACACCACAGAATATTGTCATCGGGGGACTGGCCGGCGCCGCGCCACCGCTGCTTGGCTGGACCGCGGTTACCGGAGAAATACATGCCCATGCACTGTTACTGGTATTGATTATTTTTACCTGGACGCCCCCGCATTTCTGGGCGCTGGCAATACACCGGGAAAAAGAATACGCCAAAGCCAAAGTGCCCATGTTGCCGGTAACCCATGGGGTGTCGTTTACCAAAACCTCGGTGTTGTTGTATACCGTACTGTTGTGCCTGGTGTGCCTGTTACCCTACTTAACCGGAATGAGTCATGCGATATACCTGATAGGCTCTTCACTATTGAATGCCGGGTTTCTGTATTACGCATGGAAGCTTAAATTCGCTGCGCAGCAAAATACAGCAATGCAAACCTTCAAGTATTCCATCCTGCACCTGATGTTATTGTTTGTGGTACTGTTGGCAGACCATTATTTGCCGTATAGCTTATGAGCCAGAAAAATATCGTTGGCATCGTTGCCGCTATTGCCCTTGTGTTAGGCATTTACGGTGCCACCGTAATTGCGCCGCCTGATGTGGAATCACAGGCGCAGCCAGACTATTTCAATACCTACCCCGCGCCGCGCGAGCTGGATAATGTCGACCTCACTACACACACAGGTGAGCCGCTGACGAAAGCCTCGCTGGAGGACCAGTGGACATTGGTTTTCCTCGGCTATACGTTCTGTCCGGATATCTGTCCGACGACGATGGCCAACCTCAATCGCATTTATCCGCAACTACAGCAAATAGACAGTGAGCACCCCATTCGGGTGTTATTTATTTCTGTGGATCCTAATCGTGACAGCACCGAGCGACTGGCCGAGTACGTGAGCTTTTTCAATGAAGCGTTTATAGCGGCCACCGGTGAGCATAAAAACCTGTTCCCGCTGACCCGCAGTATGGGCATGATGTACGCCATTGCTGAGAGCACTGACAATCCCAATTACCTGGTGGATCACAGTGGCTCCGTTGTGCTTTTGAATCCAAAGGCGCAGGTGGTGGGTCGGTTTAAGCCGGTTATGGCTCCGGGAAAGTTGGCCGTCGCTGACGGAGATCAAATTCTGCACGATATGCCGCTGATTGTTGGCGCTGACGCATCCTAGAGGGGGGACGGTCAGGCCCGCTGTATCTAATGCTATGTAATCAAACAGTGGCCAATCTGTTAACGTGGGCTGTCGCCGAAGATACCGCTTGTCTGAAAGCTGAAAGGCATTAGTGCATGAAATGCCCTCCCACCCTCCGTATTTAGGCAAAACATTTCAGGTTTTCGGTGTCGGGGTACGTCATACCGGCGCTAGCCGTTGCTATAGCGCCGATGATTTTCAGAAAGTCAGCCATTGGTCGCGTTCCGGCAAGTAGTGAACACTATCTGATAGCACGCTTTCGCGCTTAACCAGGAACCTGGCTAACGGCTTCAAAGATCACCCGGGTTCTCTCTAAATAGTATTTTTCTCAGGTATTTATCTTTTGACTGGCTAATCCAAAAGCTGCCTAAGTTGCGTATAGGTGCTTATGCGTTGAGAAGAAGATATAAACGTGACTTATGTGTGAGCGTTCTGTCTGCGCAGTTGGTACGCAGTGCTACCGTTCTCTCCTGAGTCCCCCCTTTTTCAGATTAATGCTGAGGCATGTCAGGCGCCTGTAAATAACCTATACAGTATGCCGACTGTTGTAGCCGCTGCGGTTATCGTTTTTATCATCTTTTTACGCAGTTACTTCAATCAGCTCTGCCCACGCATGTTGCACAGCACTACCGACATGGTAACAAGCGCATGAATTTTAACAGGGAGCGGGTACGGAGTGTTGATAGCAGGAATTAACCTTAATACGCATTAGAATCAAGTGAGGATATTGCGATGTCGGAAAATAATAAGCAGGAACGTGGCGGGAGTGATGAAAAAGTCCGCGTTAACCCGATTCCGTTTTACGGCGCGGTTGTCGGGATCACTTTTTTCGCCCTCTGGGCGATTATATTTACCGAAGCAGCCAGTAGCGCGATAGGTTCAGCACTGACCTGGATTTCGTCTACATTTGGCTGGTTCTACTTTATCGTCGTAGTCGCTTATCTGGTGTTTGTTATCGTCATCGCATTGTCCCCCTGGGGCAAAATACGACTGGGGCAGGATCATACCCGACCGGAGTTCCCGCTGCTCACCTGGGCCGCTATGCTGTTTGCCGCCGGCATTGGTATTGATCTTATTTTCTTCTGTATTGTTGAACCCATTACGCAGTTTCTGGCACCGCCTGTTGATGCTGGTGAAGGGGCTGACGCCGCGCGTAACGCGATAGAATTAACCCTGTTCCACTGGGGCGTGTCAGGCTGGGGGGTGTATACCCTTGTGGGCATGACGCTGGCCTACTTCAGCTACCGTCTGGGATTACCGCTGGCAATTCGCTCAGCCCTGTATCCACTGATTGGTAAACGTATTTACGGGCCGATAGGTCACACAGTAGATATAGCCGCGGTGTTGGGGACCGTTTTCGGACTGGCAACGAGTCTGGGTATCGGTCTTATTCAGCTGAATTACGGTCTGAATCACGTTTTTGGTATACCTGAAGGGCTGATGACGCAGATCATTCTGGCGCTGGTGGTCATTGTGTTTGCCGCGATTTCAGCGGTAACCGGTGTCGACAAAGGCATCCGTCGGCTGTCAGAATTTAATATGCTGCTGGCGCTGTTACTGATGCTGTTTGTGCTGTTTGTGGGGGATACCCGCTTCCTGCTAAATGCACTGG
>CAZDUT010000109.1:0-10142 GCA_964508695.1 uncultured Alteromonas sp. | reverse complement strand
AGTCGGATTGCTGCCCCCATGGTCGGCGGCATGGTCAGCGCCATGCTGCTTACCATGATCGTGCTGCCAGTGGTATTTTATCTGTGGCAGCGCAGAGCGCATTAACGTGTGGCGGGCATGAATGACGTACACCGGTCAGCCCGCTGTGGCGGCTGACTGATGTACGATTAACGACGCTTGGTCTCAGTCAGCAGCCGGCCTGTCGCGATCCGCTTGGGCATGGAGGTCAGCAGGATTATTCTTACGCGACATTTATTGTGGACTTTTCAATGACGTACACTGCGCTCATTCTGCTGGCCTTCGCCATGTCAACAGATGCCTTCGCTGCCTCACTTACCCGGGGTACCCGCCTGGTATCGCCACGCCTGCCTAAAGCACTCAAAATGGGACTGCTGTTTGGTGTGATTGAAGGCCTGACGCCCCTCATTGGCTGGGCTCTGGGGAAAGCGGCATCCGGGTATATCCAGAGTTGGGATCACTGGGTTGCCTTTGTATTGCTGGTGGGGCTGGGCGTCCACAGTATAGTGGAGTCATTTTCAGACGATGAGGATGACGTGCCCGCGCCGTCGCAATCACTTGCCGCCACGGCGCTGGTGGCCGTAGGGACCAGCCTCGATGCCATGGCGGTGGGGGTGAGTCTGGCATTTCTTGAGGTTAATATCTGGCTGGCAGCAGCGCTCATCGGTACAGCAACCTTTATCATGGTAACACTGGGCGCACTGCTCAGCCGCATGATAGGACAACTGTTAGGCCACCGTGCGGAGTTTATCGGCGGGCTGGTGCTAATCGGCGTCGGTGTGTGGATATTACTGAGTCATCTGGGGTGGCTTGCCTGATTGTATATTCAGCTTGCCAGGCCGGCGTCGTTAACCGCCGGGCGAGGCAGCCTCAGGTGTCGCGTCAATCTCTTCCGTCGCCGTGTTGTTGGAACAACGCTTTGATTTGCGTAGCCGCCGCCAGTTATCACTGAATGGCGTGAAATACAGGGCTTTCAGGCTGGTATGTCCGGGATCGCCCCGGCCCACGCCAAAGCGGACCCGTTTTACCTGTGAGGCATAAATCAGCGTACCGAACAGCCGGTCCCAAATGGCGAGCGCCGAACCGAGATTCCGGTCGAAATGTTTGGGGTTATCGCTGTGATGGATCTGATGTTGCGCCGGGCTTATCCACCACTTTTCTATTTTGTCACCAAAGGGCAGCCATACGTGGGAATGGCGTAAGTTGGCACCCAGGGTATTAAACGCAAAGACGAAAATGTTTGCCCCCACCACATCAAACATCGACAGTGTAGGCCCGAAAAAGTAATACCCCAGGCCTACAGCGATGCCTTGTGCCAGTGCCATTCGGCAAGCGTACAGGTAACTCTCTACCGGGTGAGAGCGATAAATGGTCATGGGCGTGAGTACCCGGGCAGAATGGTGCACCTTATGGTAATCCCATAAGAAGGGCACTTTATGCAGAGCGTAGTGCAGTAAAAAACGCGTCAAATCATCCAGAATAAACAGCAGAACGGTGAACGAGGCAATGACCACGGCGTCATTCTGACTGAGTGGCGCGATGCTTCCGAATACCCTGGTCAGCATACCGGAAAACCCCATAGCGATGGGCACCATGGTCAGAATAAACGGCGTCAGTAGAAGCGCTTTTACCGGCCGGCTTAAGAAAAACAGGCAGTAATCAAGCCGCGCCGACGGATGCCACCACACCTTGGGATGAAGCAGGTAACGGCTAAACCGACGCCAGCAGAATTGCCCGTATTTCAGGCGAAATGCGAAAACGGCCAGCACAATGGCACCCAACAAATACACGCCAAAAATACGTTTATTTGCGTCCAGGAAATAACCTGGCAGCAGTGTCAGTTCGTTAAAGCCGTTGACAAACCATTCCCACATTTCACTTTCACCCGTTAAAAGTGGTGTTTATACCCAATGAACAGCTGCTGAGGGCGGGTAGGGCGCGCGCCATAGGGACGGCGACTGCCGATCTCGACCTCATCAAACAGGTTCAGCAGCTTAGCATACACCTGACTGTTATCGGTTAAATCGTAGCTGCCGGTGACATCCACAATGGTCGATGCCGGTGTCGATTTACCCGACAATACCACGTCATCACCCGCTGCTTCTTTCATTTCGCCGGTATAGTTAACCAACAGATTGACCCGCCATTTTGAGGCACTGATGCCGACACCGGCGGTCAGCACATTATCCGGCAGGTAGGGGACCTCGTCGCCAGCCTCAATGTTCCCCCACAGATCAAAGTCAGAGTCGAGATCTTGCTCAAACTCAGACTGGGTATGGGTGTATACCAGCGACCAGGGCAGGGTAAGTCCGCTATCGCCAAGATTCAGGTACCCGTTAAAGCTGGCTTCCAGCCCCCAAACGGTAACCTCACCGGCATTGTAGTCCTGATCGAGGCTACCCTCAGTGGCGCAACTGGCCGAGGTTGAAAACGAACAGCTTTCCTTAAGGTTACTGACATCGTTATAAAACCCGACCAGCTCACCATTAAAGCCGTTGTTGTTATATCGCCAGCCCAACTCGTAATTCACGCTTTTCTCCGGCTCAATGCGTGCATCCTGCGCCGGGCTGGTGGGCACGAAACCTTCGTGTACCCCGGCGAATACCGACTGGTGATCGTTCAGGGTGTACAACAGGCTGGCAGAGGGCAGCCACAGGCGAAGCTCTTTACGCTGCCAGTCTTCGCCCGCATCGGGTTTACGGTTCTGGTAGTAACCGTCTATATCTTCACCGCGGGTACCCAGCGTCAGATTCCAGTTACCCAGTGTCAGGGTGTCCTGTACGTAAAGCGACCAGGCACGTGTGGTTTCCAGGTTGGTGGCCGTGTCCCGGATCCCTTCACCGGTTGATTCCAGCTGACCGCCTGTCATCAGAAAATTCTGCTCGGTATGGTTGCGCTGAATTTCATCCTGATGGAAACGTACGCCAGCCTGGATGGTATGTTCAATGCCACCCCAGCCAAACGCTACGCGACCGTCGGTTTGCACACCCTGTGAATAGTATTCACGGGCATTGTCGCCCAGAACCAGAATTTCCTGAATGCCGGAGTCACGCGCACCGGTGAGTACCTCATAGTAATTCTGGTAGGTGTCAGGATCGCTCAATACCGCCAGCAAACTCGGGACATTGCCGCCCTGAGAACTGGTAAAACGGTTTAATTTTTCCCAGCTGCGCTCAAAGTCATTACGGTAGGCTTTCGTCGTCACACTGACCGATTGCCATTCCAGGTGATGGGAGAACTGGATCTGCTGATGCTCCCACTCCATTTCGGCCAATTGTGTGGCGGCATAACGGCGCAGTGGCGTCGCGGCGAAGTCGGCGTCGGTCAGACCAAGATAGGTTTCATCTGACACCTCATCGGCATAACTGAGCTTCACATCGAACACCTGCTGGGTGCTGGCTGTGTCCAGTGTCCAGTTCAGCTTGGCGGTAATGTCGTTTTTATCGAAGCCTGTGTCGCCGCCACCGTCTAGCGTTTTAAATCCGTCGGACTGCAGGTGCAGGCCTTCAATCAGATAACCCCAGTCACCGACGGTATCGCCAAAATAGCCATGCGCTTTGGCATAGCCGTCACTGCCTGCGCTGACATCAAGCATACCTTCCTGGCCCAGTGGCACGGGGCGTGTCACCAGATTGAGCGTACCGGCAACTGTGTTCGGGCCATACTTGATGGCACCGGGCCCCTTAATGACTTCTACCGCCGTCATGCGGCTGGTCATTGGAAAATAATAGGCGGCCGGCGCAGAGTAGGGCGCAGGACCGATGAGTACACCATCTTCCATGATATTGATTTTTTTGCTGCGCTCAGGGGTTGCACCACGAAAACCTATATTTGGACGCAGGCCATAGCCGTCTTCGGACCGCACATTGACGCCCGGTACCTGGGTGAGGATACGGCTGATATCGTCATACTCGAATTTTTCCAGCGCCAGCTCATCCAGGCGGGTTACCGAGCCTGCAGCAGCAGACAGCTGTTGGTTTGTACCGATAACACTGACACGCTCAATGTCGCCAAGCTCGTCGTCGGCCGCTACAGTGGTGGCGCAGGCCAGTGCCACAGAGATTGCAGCCGGAGTCAGAAAATGGGAACAGCTTTTCATTAGTCGTTGTCTCCTGCGCTGGTGGCTGGCAATTCAAGGGCCAGGCTGTTAATGAAATCTGACTTCATGGTGTCAGTGACCTTTTTGACGTCGGAATGCAACTGCTCGACGGTTTGGGGATCGCTATTCAGTGTCTCTGCCAGCGAGTCGTTGAGTCCCTGCGAGGTGGCAATCGCCGCGCGTAGATCCTGCATCAGGCGTGTTGCTGTATCGGCATCGCCGACGTCAATTAAGAAGTCATCGAAGCCGATGCCGGTATCGGCGTCCGGGCTACCCTGCAGCACATACAGCAAACCGGTGAGGTTGGCCTGAATATTCTCGGCAGAATGTTCGGCATACTTTGACTCTACGTTCTGTGCGCACGGCTCGGCGCCACAATCGTTCGCGAACAGCCCCAGAGGCGTGCCTATTTTGGCGTCTTTGGTATATTCGGTGATGTAAAACAGGGCATCGGTGACTTCGTTGACTGCCTCATAGGTATTGGCGTACACACTGCCTGGCATGCCGGCATTTTTAAGCCGTTCACCGTATCCGTCATCACCCTGCCAGCGAGAAATCAGCAGCTCGCTGCTGACTGACAGATCTGCCGCTACCTTTTCTGCAAACTCGCACCGATACAGGCGCTTCTGATCATCGCTAAGCGATGACCAGCCCTGCGGTTCGGTACCTGCAAGGGTGCACTGGTGGTCCAGGTTTTCATTGAACAACAGGTATTCAAGCGCATCCAGACCGCGGCGTGTGTTGGTACGAAGTGCAATGTTGTAACCGTCTTCACGGGACTGGATCACTTCCTGATCGACCGAGCAGGCGCTGATGTTAGGCCACGAATAAATACGGTTTCGCAGCTCAGCACTGTTCTCTGCCAACGGGCCGATTTGCATCAGCTCGGCCATTTGCCAGGTGGTCATCGTGGCGCGCCAGTCTGCTTTAGCCTGGTCTCTGGCTGCGTCGGCGTTGCCATCGCTTTCAAGTGCAACGCAATAATCGCTCACACTGCTTACCTGGGCACCGATGTCAGCATCAAACTGCTGATACGTGGGGAGAATAACGCCGTCGACAACGCTGGTGAGCAGCTGATTCTGATCAAAATCTGTTTGTGCCGGCTGGCTGGGAGTACCGAAATCTTCGCCCGCTGACTGACTGCTGGACTCGCCACAACCTGTCACGGAAAGCGCAGCAGCGCAGGCGAAAAATAATGGATGTAACCTCATAGTGCACCTTGTCTTAGAAACACAAAAGGCCCGCGGGGCGGGCCTGTTTTAAATCAATGAGTTGGCTTTACCAGTTTTCGACATTAACGTCAGCAAAACCGTATGCCTCACCGATGAGATCGCGGGCTTCAACAACGGCTGCCACATAGGCGTCGACCTCAGCCTGCGTCGTCAGCACCGGCTTATCACCGATAAGCTGGTGGAACTGCGCGAATTCCTCGTCGGTCAGAACCATCCAACGGTTAAACTGCAGGCCCAGAGCAAAGGCTTTCATTTCAGAAAACTGCGTTGCCAGCGCGCCATAGTCAAAATCTTCAGTACCAAAGTTTGCGTACTGGTTAAGCGTGCCGTTGGCATAGTGGATAACGTTTGCCGCGACCACTTTCTCCCAGTTGGCAACGATAATATCGCGCTGCGCTTTTAGTTCGGTCATGGCATCGTCAGACAGTGCCTGACCGGCATTGTCATTGATGATCTTACGGCCTTGCAGGAATGCATCGAAGATAGTCTGGGTAAAGTCAGTTTTTGCTGACTCGTCGGAACCCAAATCCCGTGAGGCTGCGTAGCCGGCGAAGGTGAAGTTGAACTCTGACTCAAGGTCGATGGCACCATCGTTATTGCTGTCCATGTAACCTGTGCCGGCGATTTCTTCGTCGCTGTAATCCAGGTAGTCACGGGCGGCGCCAAAATAACCGAAGCCTTCATCGAACTGGTGTTCCAGTGTGGTGAAGGCTGCACCTTCATCCTGGCTGGTGTTATCGGTTGCCAGGCCTTTGCCTTCAGTATCATCATCCAGATAATCATCAACCGCCTGAGAATACGCTACACCCATCAGCAGAAACTTATGAATAAGCTGGCTCAGATTCAGACCGTCATCAGTCAGATGAACCTTATTGATGGTATTGCCGAACGGATCGACGCGCAAATTACCGGTTAACTGGCTGTCGGCATTATCAGCCAGTTGTTCAAACCAGTCACGTACCAGCGCTTCAGGCGTTACGCTGCCTGCGTCACCCCAACCTACAAATTCGGTGTTCCAGTCTTTATGCTGACCCACTTCATCATTACCTGCCAGTTTGCCGACCAGGTTCTTTGACGAACCGGAAATATCCAGCAGGGTTTGCTGCTGGGTTGCAGGATCGGTGGAAATACGGATATCGGTGCTGCCCCATACAACATCGTAATTTTCAGACGCGACGTCAAAATACTGTAGCAGCGTATCTAACGCAGCCTGACGGTCGGCAAAGCCTGCGCTGTTGAAATCTTCAATGGCACCAAACTCGGTGTCCATCAGCGATTTGATGTCTGTCAGCAGTACGTACCGGGCAACCTGACCGGAATAACTGACACTGGATTCTTCAGTGAATCCGCTTTCAAAGCTGTACGTTTCCAGTTGATCTTCAACATCAATCGTCACGTCTTTGGTGAAACTGTTATCGGCGCTGTCAGTTGCGGTAATGCTCAGCGTTACCGAGGCGGCTGATTCAAAATCAAGCGCAGTACCATCGACAAGCTTGAGCGTGCCATCAACAATTTCAAAGCGCTCGTCATCAACGGTAAAGTCATGGCTATCATCATCAGAGTCTGTGGCGCTCAATGTACCCACTTCTGCGCCGACGCTGTTTTCAACAATCGTCGTGCTACTTACCGAAATATCGGTTGGCGCCGCATTGGATGTGTCAGGTGTATTGTCCTGATCGGTGGTTGAGTCGCTACCGCCAGATCCACCACACGCAGATACCAGTAAGGAAGCCAGAACTGCCGCAATGGCTGTCTTCTTAGATGTAAACATGCATTCTCCGTCTTGAAATCAATTCCCACGTCAGTCGAATTCCTCATTAGCAGCAGTTGATCTTCACTAATGCAAATGAGAGAGATTCTTGTTTGCAAGTATACTAATGACTTTTAATCAGATTTAAAAGGCTTATTTAGGGGGATTTTGGTAAAAAGCGTCACTGTCGGTTTACGTCAGTCTTATTCCTGCACGGTTTGCCCTGAGCAGACTGGGTATACGCAACGGGAAGGAAAAGATCACCGCGAAAACGTGGGAAGACTAATCTGGTCTAACCACTGTCTGTCTGCTAGGCTTCCGCCATGAATATCTCACAGCATGCACAATGAAAATTCACCGCCTTCAGGGGTATATACAGAATATTTACCTGGTAGAAGAAGCCCATGGCCTGCTTTTACTGGATGGTTGTAGCCGGGCAGATGTTGACAACGTTTGTGGGTTTATTGCAAAACTTGGTCGCGATATAACCGAGTTACGCTGTATTGTGGTCACGCATATGCACCCGGATCATGCCGGAGGGGCACACAAATTACGAAAACTAAGTGGCGCCACGCTGGTGTCGCACCCCAAAGCCAAAAACTGGTATGCCGGGCCGGTGGGCCGAATGGCGCACTTTATTGATGTCCTACTGACCTGGTGGGTAGCCGGACGCATCGGTAAACGTAAACGCCATATCTGGTATTCTCCTGTTCTGAAACCTGACAAAGTACTGAAAGACGGAGCAACGCTACCGCGCTTTGATAACTGGCAGGTGGTTTACACGCCGGGACATACGGACCACGACCTGTCGGTGGTGCATGTGCCCACCCAGGAAGCGTATGTGGCCGATCTGATTGTGAAGGTTAAGGGAGAGTTAGTACCGCCCTACCCGGTCTGTCATCCTAACCAATACCGGCGCTCCCTTAAGCGGGTTTCAGACATGGCGTTGTCACGCATTTTTTGCGCGCATGTGCCGCCACTTGATGCAGATGACATTAATTTTGAGGCGGTACTGGCACAAGCCCCTACGCAGCCAAAGAACCACTGGCACTCCACCAAAAACCGGCTGAAACAGAAGCTGGGTCTGGGTGACAAGGAGCATTAACACCTGCGCCGCCTGACAGCGTGTCAGGCGGTACACGAAATCTGCTCGGCGTCTTCAGCCTGGTACCACCAGGCAGTGGCTATTACCTTTACTGGCCCCGGGCTTCGGTGAATTGCTCGTAGGCCAGCATGGCATCAGCGGCATACATCAGTGACGGTCCGCCGCCCATGTACACAGCCATACCGAGTGTTTCCTCAATTTCTTCTTTGGTGGCGTCCAATTCGACAAGGGCTTTAACATGAAAGCCAATGCAACCGTCACAACGGGTAGAAATAGCGATAGCAAGAGCTATAAATTCTTTGGTTTTCTTGTCCAGTGCGCCGTCTGCGGTGGCGGCCTTCGCCATGGCCGAGAAGCCTTTCATGGTTTCGGAAATGTCTTCACGAAGCGGCTTCATGTTTTCTGAAATACGTTTGGTAATATCGGGGTAGGATTTGCTCATACGGGCTCCTGCGGGCAGCAAAAAGTAAAAGTGGACACAATTATCCACTCTCTTCGTAACGATAAAGATGTAACAAGGGATTAAAATGCATTGTTTTTATGTCCGTGTCGTCCCCATCATAATGGGTAGGCGGCGGTAAATTTCAAGAGAGGTGTAATGGACGATAAGGTTTCAGAATGGGTCGCGGCGATGCGCGGTGCGCCAGAGGCATCCCGCCATGCGCTGGCCAGCTGGCTGGGAAAAGAAAAGCATCGGTTTACGATCACGGGCCTGAGCCGCAGTGGCAAATCCATGCTGTTCACCAGTTTAATGACCATGCTGAAATACCGCACGGAGGCGGGGTATGAATGCCTGCCATTACTCACCCGCTTGCCGACATCGCTGGTAGACAGCATGTACATGGAGCCGCTAGCGGGGTTTGCAATGTTCCCGGTGGAGGAGCACCTGGCCGCGCTTGAAACCGGCCAGTGGCCAGACGCCACCGACACCGCTTACGGCTTTCGTCTGGTGGTGAGGCTGAAACAGCAAAGCAGGTACAAACGCTGGTTGTTGCCCTATTCCGAAGTGGTCTTCGAGTTTATCGACTACCCAGGAGAATGGGTCACCGATTTGCCATTACTCGACAAGTCGTACACCCAGTGGTCAGATTCTGCCTGGGCGCAGCAAAGTGGCGGGCCGCAGCATCGCTTCTCGACCGCCTGGCGTGACTTCATTCAGGACTACGACTTTGAACAGCCGCCTACTGAGGCGCACATTGCCGAGGTGGTGTCACAGTATCGCGCGTATCTGGCCCAGGCCAAGGCGGAAGGTATCACCATGTTACAGCCCGGCAGCTTTTTGCTGGACAACGACGCCTTACAACTGACCGAGAGCGGCTTCTCACCACTGCCCTCTACGGTAACCAGTGATCCGTCGCATCCCTGGCTGAAGGCGTTCACCAAAAATTTTGATAACTTCAAAAAAGACTGGCTGGCTCCCCTCAAAGACAAGGTTTTCCGCGAAGCGGATAAACAAATTATTCTGGTGGACGTGTTCGAAGGCCTTAACCACAGTCGCGAGCACCTTTACCAGCTAAAAGAAACCCTGAGCCATCTGGCCGACACCTTCGTGTATGGCGAAAGCAACTGGCTGTCACGTACCCTGCTGGGCCGCGACAAAATCAGCAAGGTGGCGTTTGTTGGTACCAAAGCAGACAGTGTGCCGGCCAGTGAGCGTGACGCTCTGCTGGCACTGTTAACCCAGCTCACCGAAGGGGCTCGGGCGAGGTTCAGTGGCAATGATGTGACGTTTGAGCACTTTCTGGTCTCTGCCATTGAGGCCACCGACAAGGGGGAGCAAGCCAATGCGTTGCGTTACACCAATGCCCGGGGCAATTACGTGGAAGCCAGCTTTGAGCCATTTCCACATACACTGAAAGACATGGACGCCGATAGCCATTACCCGGTATTGGATATCCGTGTACCGAAAGATTTTCTGCCTCGCATATTAAACAGTCG
>CAZDUT010000108.1:5474-10160 GCA_964508695.1 uncultured Alteromonas sp. | reverse complement strand
ATATGTTATGTATGTCTAGACGTCAAGCGGTTTACACTGCTCAATTGACCTTTTCTGTGCATTGTTTAAAATTTCGCACTGACTCATAAAAACAACATTGGACACCTTACATGGCAGAATGGAACGGAAAGTACATTCATCCGTATGCAGAGCACGGGAAAAAAAGCGAGCAGGTAAAAAAAGTCACTGTCTCGATTCCCATTAATGTGCTGAAAGAATTAACGGACGAACGTACCCGTCGACAAATCAATAACCTTCGTCACGCAACCAACTCTGAATTACTGTGCGAAGCGTTCCTGCATGCGTTTACCGGTCAGCCGTTGCCGAGCGACGATGACCTGCGCAAAGATAATCCAAACCGGGTGCCTGCCGAGGCCCGCCGTCAAATGGAAGCCATGGGGATCGATCCGACACCGGATAACGAAGCTGGTGAGCAAGAGGAGTAATCGGCAAAGTGGTGCTTAGGGTGGCTATGCTGCTGGCGTGGTACTGATGGGGCTGCTTGTGTCGCGACTCATCAGAGCAAGCCACCCTGTGGGAGCACACTAACGGTGCAGCCAAGCGCAGGTAAGCCCTGCGCCAGATAAGGCATTCAAAAACGGTAGCTTACGGCAACGGATAGCGCGTTCGTCCCCTGATATACTTCATACAGGGCGTCCACCGCCAGTATATTGGTGATGTGATAAGTAGCGCCGCCACCGCCGCCGAATTCCCAGTCGTTGAAAACCTCAGTACGCTGTGGGCTTGTCGATGTCTGCCACTTTGCAAGTGAGGGCTGCAGGAAAACGCTGAATGTGTCACTGACTCTGTACTGCGCCCTGATACTGGCTGCGGCGTAGTAATCAACTTCCGCTTTGATTCTGAATATCATGTCGCTTTGTGTAAGGGCAAATGTGTCATCGTTGATGCCCGTACCCATGCGTAACTCCGGCATGATGGTGAGTGCGTCGTAGTCGTAGCGGTAGCCAATACTGCCATAGATGACAGACAGTGAAACGTCATCAGTGTTGTGGCGCAGTGAAACCGCACCCAGTTCATCGGGTGAGCGCGCAACATGACTATAGCCGCCCGCAACCTGCCACTGGGCATGAGCTGCGGCTGAAGCGCTAAGCAAGAGTGTGCATGTAAGTGCGTTGGGAAGAAGTTTCATTTTAACCAGTCCTTTTGTAGTAGCCACATCATGCGGCTGTCCTTGGTGTAAACATCGTACATAACCGTGCGTTGCCAGACGGATAACCTAACTTAGCTTATGAATTCTTCAATACATGTAAAACGCCCGGCAATGAGGTACGGGAGAACGCTTGCATAAGTACAGCTGTAACGATGTTACTGCTCTGTTAGCAGCAAAATGTTGTGAGAGGATTTCGAATGTTGTTGGAAAGGAAGGAAAGCAGAGTTGGCGCAGCCAGGGGGTCTGCGCCAACTACTATTACTTAGAAAGTAATGCGAAGGCCTACGGAAATCACGTCAGACTCGTCGAACGTTTCATAAACAGCTTCAAGGGCAGTGTGCTCATCAACCACGTATTTTGCACCGCCACCGATACCAAACTCCCAGTCACTCTTTACTGATGCAGAGACACCATCGGCAGAGACTGTTGCTCTGAAACGTGCGTAAGAAGGCTGGATAAACAGACCGAATGACTCAGTAACGTTGTACTGACCGCGAACACTGGCAGCGACAAAGTTGTCCATTTCAACTTTTGCGTTCATTATTCTGTCGTCGTTGATACCGTAGCCAAGACGAAGCTGAGGCATAATGGTAAACGCATCCTGTTCGAAGGTATAACCCAGTCCAACGTAAGCCGCGCCTACCGAAAGGTCAGTCACACCGCTATCGTCACTTAAGCTGGCGTAACCAATAGAAGGAGTCCAGTCAGCATTTGCAGACATAGAGGCGCCAAGAAGAAGAGAGCAAGAGAGTGCTTTGAAAAGTGTTTTCATTTTTACTTTTTCCATAATTACTGTCACCCGTCGCGGGCAACGATTCCATTGAAGTGGCGCAAGAAAGTGGCTGCGCCGAAAATCGGAGCGCACTTTATCACAGCATTTTTCCGGAACAAGATTTGGATCACCGAAATAGGGTATAAGTTTGTATACGTGGGTATTTTATAGTGTGGTGAATATCACGAAGCTGTTTAACAATAACGAACCGGAAAAACGTGCTGCTAGCCATTCAGCAATTTGTTTGAGGGAAGAGGCGCAGACAGGGCTGCGCCTTCTAAAATAAACTAGAAGTTAATGCGTACGCCAACAGATAACACGTCAGAGGCATCAAATGACTCGTACAGTGCTTCAACATACGCGCCTTCGCTGATTTTCAGAGAGGCACCGCCGCCGAGACCGAACTCCCACTCACTTGCTGAAGCTGAACGACTGCCAATGCGGGCTGTTGCTTCCAAACGCGCATATGAGGGCTGAACAAACAGGCCGAATGACTCATGCACGTTGTACTGACCGCGTACACTGGCGGCCACAAAACTATCGACTTCCACGTTTACACCTTCAACATAGTCATCCCGGATACCAGTACCAAGGCGAAGCTCGGGCGTAATGGTAAAGTCACCATTGTCGTAACTGTAGCCGATGCTGCCGTATGCAATACCGACTGAGATGTCAGTTGATTCGATATCTTCACTTACGCTGGCATAGCCGAAAGAGCCGCTCCAATCAGCATTTGCAGCCATTGACGCGCCAAGAAGCAGTGAGCAGGAGAATGCTTTGAAAAGAATTTTCATTTTTATTTTTTCCGTTTTTACTGTCACCCGTTGCGAGTGACGTTCCATTGATATGGCGCGGCAAAAGGCCGGCGCCATGAATCCGATGTGGAATTTAGCATGGCTCCTTTTTTGCGCAAGTATTTATTGGTTTTACAGGTATAAGTGCTGAGTCAAAACTTACGCAGTATTCGGATTGTGTTGTATGACACGTATCTAAGTGAAGCATCATAGGCGCAGTAGTTGCTAATGCCGTTCCAGAGTCTTGGAGGTAGGGGGAAGCAGAAATGCCGCCACCTCAGACGGGTGACGGCGGATTTTTTACTGGTATTTTTCCGGCAACTCTTCCAGCCGCGCGACACCGGATGCGATAGCAGCTTTGGCCACGGCAGTGGCTATGCGGTCGCACAAACGGGGATCCATTGGCTTAGGAATAATGTACTCTTTGCCGAACGACAGTGATGCCGAGTCGCTGGCGCTTAACACTTCATCCGGTACCGGTTCGCGGGTAATATCACGCAGTGCTTTGACCGCCGCAACTTTCATTTCATCGTTAATGGCTGAGGCTCTGACATCCAGCGCGCCCCGGAAAATGAATGGGAAACACAGGACGTTATTGACCTGGTTCGGATAATCGGAGCGTCCCGTGGCCATGATCAAATCGTCGCGTACTTCGTGGGCAAGCTCGGGTTTAATTTCCGGATCCGGGTTTGAGCAGGCGAACACGATGGGGTTTTCAGCCATACGCGCCAATGTTTCGGGTGGCAGCAAATCGGGCCCAGACACACCGACAAAAATATCTGCACCTTCCATTACGTCATCCAGGGTGCGCTTGTCAGTATTGTTGGCAAACAGCTTTTTATGTTCGGTCAAATCCTCGCGACGGGTGTGGATGACGCCCTTGCGGTCAAGCATGTAAATACGCTCGCGCTGGGCACCGCACTTAATCAGTAGTTCCATACAGGCCACCGCAGCGGCCCCTGCACCCATACAGACAATTTTGGCTTTGTCGATGGATTTGCCCTGAATTTCCAGTGCGTTAAGCATGCCTGCGGCGGTCACAATGGCGGTGCCGTGCTGATCGTCATGAAAGACGGGTACCTTACAGCGCTTGATAAGTTCCTGCTCGATCTCAAAGCACTCCGGCGCCTTAATATCTTCTAGATTAATACCACCGAAGGTGTCGGCAATATTGGCCACCGTATTGATGAATTCGTCGGTGGTGCGGTGCTTTACCTCTATGTCAATGGCATCCAGGCCCGCAAATCGTTTGAACAGCAGGGCTTTGCCTTCCATTACGGGTTTAGACGCCAGCGGCCCAAGGTTACCGAGACCCAGAATGGCCGTACCGTTACTGATCACCGCTACCATATTGCCCTTGGCCGTGTATTTGTAGGCGGCATTCGGATCTTCAGCAATTTCTCTAACCGGTTCGGCTACGCCCGGACTATAGGCCAGGGCAAGATCTTTCACACTGTCGGCGGGTTTGGAGAGTTCTACGCGTATTTTTCCCGGGGTGGGAATAGAGTGATAATCAAGAGCGCGTTGTCTGAAATCTGACATCAGTAACAGTATCCTTTAGTAGGGTTGAGGTTGATGCTGTTATGCATGAAATTGGTTTAAACGGTGGGCGTGTTGTTTTTGTTTTATGCCCGGTGCTGCGGTAACACTATTGTGCTTAGTCCGCCAGCGGTGCGCACTCTAGCACGAGGCCATTCGTGGCACATATCTGATCAGCCGTTTTTTATTGTTAACGGGGCACCACTTTTACCGCCCCTGACGCTAATCTAGGGGATCGTGATAGCGATTGCCAGTATAGTGTGAGGATAGCAGGTGTTGTTGTGGGTGGCTGCGAGCAGCGGGGAGTCTGGCAGGGGAGCCGGGAAACAAAAAAGGCGCCGTACGGCGCCTTTTTCAGGGTATGCAATGGACTTACTTTTTGCCCAGACCGCCGAAACGCTTCTTGAAGC
>CAZDUT010000108.1:0-5464 GCA_964508695.1 uncultured Alteromonas sp. | reverse complement strand
GGTTGATGTTTTTACCCAGCGTAGAGCGGATCTTCATTTCATTACCGCAAGAACAGGTTGCAGTAATTTCGTTGTAGTCAGGATGGATACCTTGTTTCATGGATTACCTCATCATATAAGGCCGTATCGCTATCCAGCCCGAAGCTGAACACCATACGCAACTATTATTCAATGCACGGCTCGTCACAAATTTATCGCAATTTCAGACAGGCCTTGCCGTAAAGAGCGGCGCATATTAATGTATGACGCCTTAAGAATCAAGTGAATTGTCTGTTTATCGGGCAATCCCCTATGTGCATTTCGTTGTTTACCAGAACCACCCGGAGGGTATTCACCCGTGAGCTATATTGACGTTGCCGTGCCGGTGCCTCTTCGCCGCACATTTACCTATCGCGTCGATAAGCCGGTTAATGCCGGTTGCCGGGTGGCGGTGCCCTTCGGCAACCGCACCCTCACCGGTGTGGTGCTGGGCGAAACGCAGGCACCCGCCGATAATAATGTTGCGATTAAAGCGGTCACTAAAATCATTGACGATGCACCGGTGGTGGATAACACCTTACTGCGTTTGGCGCAGTGGTTATGGCAGTATTATCACCATGGTCCCGGCGAGGTGCTGCACACACTACTCCCGGTAAAGCTCAGAAAGGGCGAAGATGCCGGGCCGTCGCAAGAAACCGTCCTGGTGGCTACCGACAAACAGCTCGATCCTGAGGCGCTTAGCCGTGCGCCTAAACAACAGGCCTGCTATACCGATGTCAGCACGAAGGCGCAGTTAAAGCGTGATATGACCACTGCGTATTCCACTGCCGTTATCAATGCGCTGAAAGAGAAAGGCCTGGTTGAGGAAGCGTATCACACCGTGCAGCCGCAACCTCAGGCCTGGTTGCATACAATGACCATTGGCGAAAAGCCGCTGCCGGATAAAGAACAGGCTGTGGCGATTGCAGCACTTAACCAGCAGACAGGGTTTTCGGTGAGCCTGCTTGAAGGTGTAACCGGCAGCGGCAAAACGGAAGTGTATTTACAGGCTATCGAGTCGGTTTTAAACGCTGGCAGGCAGGTATTGATACTGGTGCCGGAAATAGGGCTCACACCACAAACGGTAGCGCGCTTTGAACAGCGTTTTGGCATCACTGTTGGCGTGCTCCATTCACAACTGAACGATGCCCAGCGGTTGCGGGTGTGGCAGCAATCACGGGAGGGCGAGCTGGGTATTGTGATTGGTACCCGGTCGGCCATTTTTACGCCACTCAGGTTTCCCGGCATGCTGATTGTGGATGAGGAGCATGATGAGTCTTATAAGCAACAGGATGGCCTGCGTTATCACGCCCGTGATCTCGCGGTCATGCGCGCCAAAACCGAGAATATACCGCTGGTGCTGGGTACCGCCACGCCGTCTTTCGAGTCGCTGAACAATGCCTTATCCGGCCGTTATGCGCATTTAACCTTAAGTCAGCGGGCGGGGGGCGCACGTGCCACCCATCAGCACTTACTGGATGTGCGCGATCAGCCTATCCAGTCGGGGCTGGCCGATGGTGTGCTGCCGATAATGCGCCGGCATCTTGAACAGGGCAATCAGGTACTGGTCTTTGTGAATCGTCGCGGGTTCGCGCCGGCCATGCTTTGTCACCACTGCGGTCATACCATGACATGTGCCCGTTGCGACCGCCCTTATACCGTGCATCGTTCGCAAAATGTGCTGCAGTGCCACCACTGCGCAGGCACCCGGCGTATTCCTAAAGACTGTGAGCAATGTGGCAGCCATAAGCTGGTGACCGCTGGCGTGGGGACCGAGCAGGTGGAGGACGCGCTTGCCCGGTTATTCCCCAAAGCCCCACAGGTACGCATCGACAGTGATGCTGTGCGCGGTAAAGACAAGCTGCAATCGTTATTGGATGCGATCAACCGCCGTGACTATCAATTGCTCATCGGCACACAAATTTTATCCAAGGGCCATCACTTTCCCCACGTTACCCTTGTGGTAGTGCTGGATTGTGACGGCGCGTTGTTCAGTGGCGATTTCCGGGCCGCAGAGAAGCTGGGGCAGTTAGTTACGCAGCTGGCCGGGCGCGCAGGTCGCGCCTCGAAACCCGGCGAGATGTGGCTGCAAACCCATAACCCCGATCACCCGCTGTTGCTGGATCTTATCCATAACGGCTATGCCGACTTTGCCCGGCATGCCCTTATGGAACGCAAAGCAGCGTTATTACCGCCCAATGCCAGTCAGGTGGTGCTGCGTGCCGAGGCCAGTGATGCCCGGCAGGCATTTGGTTTTTTAACTCAGTGTAAGGACATACTGCAACAGCAGGGGGGTGACTCACCTCCCAGGCAGGCCGGACCGCTGCCTGGGCTGATTGAGAAGCGCCAGGGCCGCTTTCGCTTTATGCTGGTGCTAACGCATGCCCGTCGTGCGCCCCTGCATGAAGCCTTGCGCCTGTCGCTGCCAATCATCAGCGCCTTGCCGCACGCCGGCAAAGTACGCTGGTCGGTGGATGTGGATCCTACTGACTTTAGTTAAATCGCCACGAGGTCGCTGGCCACGCGGGTGCGAAACGCGCTGACCTGCGAACACCGTCTTGCACAACCGTGAACAGGTATCTGTTCACGCCATTCCAAAAATGCTGACATTATGGGCAGCAATTTTCTGCAATTGTGGGTACACTTGGGCCGACAACGCTCACCGGCAAGCCGGTGAAGTTCGTGCCCAAAATGACAGTAGTAAGCAATAGAAAGGGTAAGTTGCCGTTTATGGCTCAGCGAGATTATGTATCCCGTGGTCGTGCGCCACAGAAAAAACAAAATAAGAAAAACACCAACAGCCGAAACCGCAAAGCCGCGGCATCGTCGTCGCCAGTGGCCTCATTTCCAAAGGCCAGGTTGGCCGTTGTTGTGTTGCTGCTCATCGGCTTTGGCGTTTTTCTCTGGTCGATAAAAGATGCTGCCGACACAGCCCCTGACACGCAGGCAGATCGAGCTGTTGCGCCGTCTGAGGAAGCGTTGCCGGAGTTGCCCGAGGAAGAGTGGGAGTATATTAAAAGTCTTCCTGGTTACGAGGTTGAGGTAGACGTTGAAGAGCAGGAAGTTTCTGACAAGCGCTATCTGATGCAATGTGCGTCGTTCCGAACGCGCTCGCAGGCCGAAGAAATGAAGGCAACCATTGCCTTTCAGGGGTTGGAGGCACAAATTCGCCCCAGTTCCGGTGCCAATGGCGACTGGTTCAGGGTGATTTTAGGACCGTTTGATACCAAGCGTGATGCCGAGCGGGCTAAGCATACACTGCGCAAGGTAAACATTTCTACCTGCCAGATTTGGTTCTGGAACCTGTAATTGCAGATAAATTCGCCGGGCAGTACCTGACTGCTGCCCGGTCCCTCTTGAATTTGATCTATCCTTCCCCCACTTCCCTAACAGCATAAGTTAAACCTGCGCAGTTCGCTGCGTGCCCACAACAACGGGGAAGAAACGTGACAACGATAGTATCAGTCAGACGAGACAATCAGGTCGTGATTGCCGGTGATGGCCAGGTGTCATTAGGCAACACCGTCATGAAAGGCAACGCGCGCAAGGTACGCCGCCTGTACAACGATAAGGTACTGGCCGGTTTCGCCGGTGGTACCGCCGATGCGTTTACCTTATTTGAACGCTTTGAAGCCAAGCTGGAGACCCATCAGGGCCATTTAACCCGGGCGGCTGTTGAACTGGCTAAAGACTGGCGCACCGATCGGCATCTGCGCCGGTTAGAAGCGCTGCTGGCCGTGGCCGACGAAACGGCGTCCTTTATTATTACCGGTAACGGCGATGTGGTGCAGCCGGAGCAGGATCTTATTGCAATTGGCTCTGGTGGCCCGTATGCCCAGGCCGCAGCCACCGCACTGCTGGCAAATACTGACTTATCGGCCAAAGAAATTGCCGAGAAAAGTCTGGCCATTGCCGGTGATATTTGCGTATACACCAACCAGAATCAAACAATCGAAGTACTGGATTATTAACGGCGATAAATGCCGTGGGGCGGCCCCTCGTGCCGCGCGACAGAGTAAGGGTTTTTACATGTCTGAGATGACACCAAGAGAAATAGTTCACGAGCTGGACCGTCACATTATCGGTCAGCAGCAGGCCAAACGCGCGGTGTCGATTGCATTGCGCAACCGCTGGCGCCGTATGCAGCTTGATCCGGAGCTGCGTCAGGAAGTGACACCGAAAAACATTCTGATGATTGGTCCAACGGGGGTGGGGAAAACCGAAATTGCCCGCCGTCTGGCAAAACTGGCCAATGCCCCGTTTTTAAAAGTTGAAGCGACCAAATTCACCGAAGTAGGCTACGTGGGTAAGGAAGTGGAGCAGATCATCCGCGATCTTACCGATATTGCGGTGAAACTGACCAAAGAGCAGGAAATGAAAAAAGTACGTTATCGCGCCGAAGAAGCGGCCGAAGAGCGTATTTTGGATGTCCTCATCCCACCGCCGGAAGACGCCTGGGGCAAGAAAGAGGATGTGGAAGATCGGGGCACCCGTCAGAACTTCCGCAAAAAGTTGCGTGAAGGCCAGCTGGATGACAAGGAAATCGAAATTGATATCGCCCAGCCGCAGATGGGGGTAGAGATCATGGCCCCACCGGGCATGGAAGAGATGACCAATCAACTGCAGGGCATGTTCCAGAATCTGTCGGGCTCACAGTCATCGAAAAAGAAAAAGCTGAAAATCAAAGAAGCCTACAAGCTGTTGATTGAGGAAGAAGCGGCCCGTCTGGTGAATCAGGATGATCTGAAAGACAAAGCCATCGAGGCGGTGGAGCAGCACGGTATCGTGTTTGTGGATGAAATTGACAAAATTTGTAAGCGTGAAGGCAACACCTCTGGCGATGTATCCCGCGAAGGGGTGCAGCGCGATCTGCTGCCACTGGTAGAAGGCTCGACGGTGTCGACCAAACACGGCATGGTGAAAACCGACCACATTCTGTTTATCGCCTCTGGCGCATTTCAGATGAGCAAGCCATCGGACCTTATTCCGGAATTGCAGGGCCGTCTGCCTATCCGCGTGGAATTGCAGGCACTGAAGGTGGAAGACTTCAAGCGTATTCTGACCGAGCCAAACGCATCGCTGACGGCGCAATACATTGCCCTGATGAAAACCGAAGGCGTGGACGTGAAGTTTGAAGAATCAGGTATTCAGCGTATTGCCGAAGCCGCCTGGCAGGTCAACGAGCGGACCGAAAATATTGGTGCACGTCGCCTGCACACCGTGCTTGAGCGCCTGATGGAAGATATTTCTTACGACGCCTCTGAGAAAGCCGGTGACTCGCTGGTGGTGGATGCCGATTACGTTAACTCGCATCTGGAAACCCTGATTGAGGATGACGACCTGTCACGGTTTATTCTGTAAGCTTTTATGGATTAGAAACGCCAGAGCCCCCGCATGTCGGGGGCTTTTTTGTTGCTGATAACCCCTCCTGCATAACGTAATAGCG
>CAZDUT010000107.1:0-10254 GCA_964508695.1 uncultured Alteromonas sp. | reverse complement strand
TTGATTTGGCGCTGCTGGTAGATGGCTTGCAGTCAGAGCGTGAACAAGGCATCACCATTGATGTTGCATACCGCTACTTTTCCACAGATAAGCGTAAGTTCATTATTGCTGATACGCCGGGACACGAACAATATACCCGCAACATGGTAACCGGTGCGTCGACCTGCGATCTGGCAATTATTCTGGTAGATGCCCGTGGCGGCGTTAAGGTTCAGACCAAGCGCCATTCTTTCTTGTGTTCACTGCTGGGTATTAAGCACGTCATCGTAGCGATCAACAAGATGGATCTGATGGATTATTCCGAGTCTGTGTACAACGAGATCCGTGAAGACTACCTTGAGTTCGCCAAACAATTAGATATTCCGGACATTCAGTTTATTCCGATTTCTGCATTGGATGGCGATAACATCGTTAATAAGAGCGAAAATACTCCTTGGTTTGAAGGCACGCCGCTGATGCAATTGCTGGAAACCATTGAAATTGCCGATGACGCTAATCACGATGATTTCCGCTTCCCGGTACAGTATGTTAACCGCCCTAACCTCGACTTCCGCGGTTTTGCGGGCACCGTTGTATCTGGCCAGATAGCGCCGGGAGATGCGGTTACCGCACTGCCGTCAGGCAAGACTTCAAAAGTTAAAGCCGTGGTCAACTTTGACGGCGAGCAGGAGCGTGCATTTGTGCCTCAGGCTACCACGCTTACACTGGAAGACGAGATTGATATCTCCCGTGGTGACATGATTGTGAAATCTGACAACCTGCCACTGCTTTCAACCCAGTTTAAAACGCACCTGGTGTGGATGTCCGAAGAGCCGTTGATGCCTAACAAGCAGTACAACTTTAAATTCGCGACCAAAACCACCCCGGGAACGGTTGCCCATATCGACCATCAAATCGACGTCAATACACTGGACAAAACCGATGCCATGCACCTTAACTTAAATGAGATTGGTGTGGTTGATGTGAAGTTTACGCAAAGCGTTGCCTGCGATCCGTATCGCAAAAATCCGGCAACTGGCGCGTTTGTCGTCATTGATCGTCTCACCAATGGTACCGTTGGCGCAGGCATGATCATCGATGCGTTGGATAAAGATGCCCAGCATGCTTCTGCCCATTTCTCTGAGTTCGAACTTGAATTCAATGAGTTGGTACGTAAGCACTTCCCGCACTGGAACGCTGTGGATATTAGCAAGCTGTAATATCGCAAAGGGCGTATATGGACATTAACCAGATTGTGGTGCTGGGAATTTTTTTCAGCACCATTCTGGCGCTGGTTTTCTCCAGTCAGCGCCCTTCTTCAATTTTTGCACTGGCGGTACTGAGTTTATTACTCACGCAGCAGTTATCGCTGGAAGCGGTGTTACTGAGCCTTACCAACAAAGGCCTCATCACGCTTGTTTTACTATTGCTGGTAAGCAGTGCGATCGATAAGACGGCGTTGATAAAACGGCTTGGCCGAAAGCTGGTGACAGCCAGTTTCTCCGCGTCATACTGGCGGATGTTCGCCCTGACCTTTACCTCATCTGCCCTGCTTAACAATACCGCGATTGTGGCTGCCCTGATTGGCCCGATAAAGCAAAACCAGCATCATCTTGCCTCCCGGTTGCTTATTCCGCTTTCATTTGCCGCAATACTGGGTGGTACGGTCACGTTAATTGGTACATCGACTAATCTCATCGTCGACAGTTTTCTTCAGGAGCACGGTCATCCCGGCTTTAACTTCTGGGATTTCACTCTGTACGGTCTGGTGGCGGGCCTCGCCTGTGGTGTGCTGCTTTATTTTCTAACGCCACTGTTGCCGCAAATCGAAAATAAGCAGGACAGGTATCGCGAGTATATGGTTGAAGCCGATGTAGAGCCTAACTCTGAGCTGATTGGTAAAACCGTCGAAGAAAATCACCTGCGTAACCTGCCCGAACTTTTCCTGCTGGAGGTCATTCGCGAGGGTCAGCTAATATCGCCGGTGACACCTGATCTGATTATCATGGAAGGCGACAAGCTTATTTTCTCTGGTAATGTCGAGAAACTGGATGGCCTGAGTCACATTAAAGGCCTGACTACCTTTGCTGAGGCTGACGGGATTATGCGCGAAAATCTCACCGAGGTGTTAGTCTCAAACCGCGCCCAGGTGATCGGCCAGACCATTAAAGCACTCGGTTTCAGGGCCCTGTTCGATGCCGCGGTTGTGGCGATTCGTCGCGACGGCGAGCAGCTATCCGGTAAACTGGGCGAAATTCGTCTTAAAGCCGGTGACTTTTTATTACTGGCGGTTGGTCCGGACTTTCAGGCCAGACAAAATGTTACGAAGAACTTTTTTGTCTTATCTGAGCAAAAAATCTCCCGCCCTCTGTCCAACCGTCAGGAGTGGATCACGCTGGGTGGTTTCCTGACAACGGTCGGGCTGGCTGCGGCAAATATGATCTCGCTGGCTACCGGTCTGCTGTTTTTCGCCGCCATATTAGTTGCATTCAGTGTCACCTCAAATGCAGAGATAAAGCGCAATTTGCCGCTCAACCTGATTGTGGTGGTAGGCGGTGCGCTGAGTCTGGCCACGGCACTTGAGCAGTCTGGCGTTATCAGCCTGACCACCCAGCTGCTGGTCCCCTATTTAGCCGGTACTGATTGGTTTGTCGCGCTGATTGTGGTGTATCTGGCCACACTGCTGCTTACCGAGTTTGTGACCAACAATGCTGCAGCGGCACTGATGTTTCCTTTCGCCTACGGCCTGGTGGAGATTATTGGTGCACCACTGATGCCCTTCGCTCTGGCAGTTGCCTTTGCCGCCAGTGCCAGTTTTATCTCTCCCTTCGGGTACCAGACAAACCTGTTGGTGTTCAATGCGGCGAATTACCGCTTCGGCCATTTTGCCCGGGTTGGCCTGCCGGTGTCATTGTTGTACAGCAGCATTGTGCTTGTATTACTGAATATCACGTACCTGTAGCGCGACTTGTAAGCGCCATGACACATACGGTGAGGGTGTCAGGCGCACGTAACGTTTAGAAACATTTTTGATTGCCGCAATGGTCTGTACCTATTGGGCATTTAGCCGTACTCTACATCGCAAGTTTGTGTAACGGACATTCCTGATTAAAAGGAGAAAACATGCATCAGGTCACCAATCCTATCCAGGCATGCAACGATATCTTTTTTAAACCCAATGGCGTTTTTCATGCAGTAGGTAAAAAAGACAACTGGTCATGGATCCCGTTTTTTATCGTGGTCATTATGGCCTCAATTCCGGCATACCTGTATTTTAATACGGTTGATATTGCCTGGTATCAGGATTTGGTGATATCCAGTCAGTACGGCGAGTTAAGCCCCGCCGAGCAGGACCAGTATCGTCAGGGTATGACGCGGTCTGCCATGACGGCCTTTGGTTTAATCGGCACCGTCGTGGGAGTTATTGTTCTTAACGCCATTATTGCCACCTACCTCAACCTGGTCAGCCGTAGCGATGAAGACTGCGTTCATGGCTTTACCGACTGGTATGGGTTCACCTGGTGGACCGGTATGCCTGTGGTGGTCAACAGCCTTATCGCCGTCGTGCTACTGCTGTTTGCTGACGGCCATCAGATCGATCCGGTGACTCTGGCACCGTTGTCACTGGCCTTTATCACCGGGGTGGAAATGGGCTCAGACTGGTTTGGCTTGCTGCAAACTCTTCGCTTGGATGTTATCTGGTCGGTGTACCTCACCATGGTCGGCGTGCGTCAGTGGACAAGCTTTACCACCAAAAAATCTGCGATTGTCGCGGTGATCCCCTTTGCGCTTATTATCGGTACCTGGCTGCTAGCCATTGCCCTCTGAGCAAGCACTGTGATGGTATTGCCGGGTCCCCTAAACGGACCTGGCCTTCCTCTCTTTACAGCGGCAGCTGAATCGTCGGTTTTGCTGATGGCCGTTGCGGTCTGAAATAGTCCGTATTGGCGTAAAAAGCGGCATCCTGATCCTTGCTCCAGCCTGGGACGCCCAGCAACGGTAAGGGCTTGAGTAACGGTGAGCGGGTAAAGTAACCCAGTTGCCCGATTCGCGTCTGCAGTGCCTCATCAATCATCTTGCACTGCTCGGTAAGGCTGCTGACACCATAGCTATCGGGAACCGTCACGGCCAGCCATTTACCGGTAAGCCCGATAAACGGTGACAGCATCATTTCCAGATTCGCATGGCCGAATACCACCGGATACAGACACTCCTGCCATGCCGCGCGTTTCTCGTACAACACATGTTGCCACTGGTGACAGTCCAGCTGAGATAAGAGTTTGTTGGCGCGCTCGCGTGCATGCTGCGGCACGGCGATGACAACGCCGCACTCATCAAAATGCGTCACTCGGTTTCGCCGTGGTGTGCGAGGATGCGTGCCAACCTCTGCAATATCCGCCATATGCAGTTGATTCAGCAGGCGTTTACTACGCGGAAACTGCAACCAGATAAGCGCATTGAACAGGTCATGAAAGCTATGCTCGCGGGTAGGTATGCGCGCATCCTCCCCGATGATCGCTTCGTAATAACGCGATTCCGTGGCGGGCAACGCCCCCTGATCGACAAACACCGGGCCCGGCCAGCAACCGTCATGAAATGCGGTGGCCAGCCGGTTTAGCTGCTTTGCGTCGGGGAACTGATTAAGCCGGTGTAGCCCGAATTGGTGAAAAAGTGCGACGACGGGTGAAGCGGCATGCCTGAGAATATCGTCAGGCTGCCATGATGCGGATGTTGATATCATGCCTGGCTATTGGTAACTGCTACTGTTTTCTCTATACTCGAACGCTATCGTAACGCAAACCAGGATGACAAATGAAAAAAATAATATTGCCCTCGTTGCTGTTCGCAGCTGCCGGACTGACAGCATGCAGCCCTGCCAGTAATGAGCAGGACACCACCGCTAATGCTGATACCGAAATACCCGCAGGTAGCGTCAACAATTTTGATGAAGTGTACGCAGGCATTTCCGCTGAAGATATTCGTGGTCCGCTAAAAACGCTGGCATCCGATGAGTTTGAAGGGCGCTTACCCACTACCGAAGGTGAGAAAAAAACCCTCGACTTCTTGATCAAATCCTTTAAAGAAGCCGGCCTTGAGCCGGGCAATGGCGACAGCTTCCTACAGGAAGTTGAGCTGATGGAGATCACTGCCAACCCCGAGATGACAATGACGATCGGCAGTAACGAGTTTGCCTACAAAGAAGACATGGTGGCCTCGTCGAAACGCGAACAGCCAACCGTATCGCTGACGGATTCTGAGCTGGTTTTTGTCGGCTACGGCGTCAATGCCCCTGAATATGACTGGAACGATTATGAAGGCCTGGATGTAGAGGGCAAAACCGTGGTAATTCTGGTTAACGACCCTGGCTTCGAAAACCCTGACAGCGGTAAGTTTCAGGGCACCACCATGACCTACTACGGCCGCTGGAGTTACAAATATGAAGAAGCCAGCCGCCAGGGCGCAGCCGGTGCGCTGATCGTACATGAGACGGCACCCGCCTCCTACGGTTGGTCTGTGGTGGCAAACAGCTGGAGCGGCCCTCAGTACGGCCTGGTCAGTGCCGATAAAGGTCAGAGTCGTGTGGCTGTAGAAGGCTGGCTGACGCTTGAGGCTGCCAAAAAAGTCTTCTCGGACGTGGGTATGGATTTCGAAGAACAGAAAGCCAAAGCACTCCAGGGCCCGTACCATCAAGCCTTGGGTATTAACGCGTCCGTGACGGTGAATAATGAATTTGAAAAATCCAAAAGCTATAACGTACTGGCCACGCTCCCCGGCCGCGAACTGCCCGATGAGCATGTGATTTACACCTCACACTGGGACCACCTGGGCAAAGATACCAGTCTGGAAGGGGATCAGATTTACAACGGTGCACACGATAACGCCACCGGCACTGCAGCCAGTCTTGTGATGGCGCAGGCATTCAGTGAACTGACTCCGCGGCCTAAACGTTCAGTCTCCTTCCTGATAGTTACAGCTGAAGAGCAAGGCTTGCTGGGCTCAAAGTACTACGCTGACCACCCGGTTATCCCTATCGAGAAAACCGTTGCCAATATCAATATGGATGCCATGAACATTTTAGGTAAAACCAAAGATGTGGCCGTGGTCGGCATGGGCAAATCTGAGCTTGAGGACTACCTGGGCGACGCCGCGTCGCGTCAGGGACGTACTCTGACTCAGGAAGACCGTCCTGAAGCTGGCTACTACTACCGTTCAGATCATTTCTCGTTCGCCAAGCAAGGGGTTCCGGCCCTCTACGCCGAGGGCGGCAGCACTCCCGCCGATGAAGAAACCGCCAAATATCGCAAACGCATGAACGTGATTGTGACCGGCTGTTACCACCAGGTGTGCGATCAGTATCGTGAGAGCTGGGATTTAAGCGGCATCGCCCAGGATACGCAGATGCTGTTTGATGTCGGCGTAAATGTTGCCAATGCGGATGAATGGCCACAGTGGTCTGAAAGCAGCGAATTTCAGCGTTAACACGCCCCCGCAAACGAATTGAAGCCCGGTCTGTGACCGGGCTTTTTTATTTTATGAACCGGCTGATGACGATTCGGAAACCAAAGCTCGGCAAGCGGGTAAGATTCTGCTTGCTTTTTTACCTCAGACTGGCACATTCAAAGGGAAGCGGGTACACATTAACCATGGCGCTGCTGGCGTTCATGGCAAAATAACAATTATAAGCTCTCCGCCGTCTTAATGAGACAACGACAGAAAACACCCTGTTTATTCAACAAGTGACTAGAGAGAACCCGTACTATGTGTGGTATTTTCGGTATCCTTGACATAAAGACCGATGTGTCTGAGTTGCGCACTCAGGCTCTCGACCTGGCCAAATTGCTTCGTCACCGGGGCCCGGATTGGTCAGGTATCTGGAATAATGACAACACCATATTGTGTCATGAACGTTTGGCCGTGGTTGACGTTGACACCGGCGCACAACCGCTTATCAGTCAGGACGGCGCCCAAATTCTCGCCGTGAATGGCGAGATTTATAACCATAAAGCGCTGGCCAGTGAGTTAGACACTCCCTACCCCTTTAAAACCCGCTCCGACTGTGAAGTAATTTTGCCCCTTTATCAGCAATACGGACTGGACTTCATCGACCAGCTTGAAGGTATGTTTGCCTTTGTACTTTACGATGACAAAGAGGACGCCTACCTGATCGCCCGCGACCATATCGGCATTGTGCCGCTATATACCGGTTACGACGAACACGGTAATTTTTATGTGTCATCAGAAATGAAAGCACTGGCACCGGTATGTAAGTCAATCAGCGAATTTCCGCCGGGTCACTACCTGTGGAGCAAAACCGGTGAACTGACCAAATATTACCAGCGCGACTGGATGGCGTTTGATGCCGTAAAAGACAATGAAACCAATCTGGAAGAGCTGGCCGACGCGTTCGAGAAGTCGGTGAAATCGCACATGATGTCTGATGTCCCCTATGCGGTGCTGTTATCCGGCGGGCTTGACTCGTCGCTGGTTTCCGCTGTGGCGGCGCGGTTTGTGGCTAAGCGGGTTGAAGATGAGGACAAATCGGATGCCTGGTGGCCACGGTTGCATAGTTTTGCGGTTGGACTGGAAGGTGCGCCCGATCTTAAAGCCGCGAAGCGCGTGGCCGATATGATTGGTACGGTGCACCATGAAATTCACTTCACGGTGCAGGAAGGCCTGGACGCGATCCGCGATGTAATTTTCCACCTGGAAACCTACGACACGACCACCATTCGTGCAGCCACCCCCATGTACCTGATGAGCCGTAAAATTAAGGCGATGGGCATTAAAATGGTGTTATCCGGCGAAGGCGCAGATGAAATTTTTGGCGGGTATTTGTACTTTCACAAAGCTCCGAACGCCAGAGAATTTCACGAGGAAACCGTGCGTAAACTCGACCGTCTGCACATGTTCGACTGTGCCCGGGCGAATAAAGCCACGTCAGCCTGGGGCGTTGAGGCGCGTGTACCGTTTCTGGACAAGCGCTTTATGGATGTGGCTATGCGCCTTAACCCGAAAGATAAAATGTGTCTTGATGGACGCATGGAAAAATGGATATTACGCAAAGCATTCGATAATGGTGTAACACTGCCCAAGGAAGTTCTGTGGCGGCAAAAAGAACAGTTTGGCGATGGCGTTGGCTACTCCTGGATCGACTCTATCCGCGACTTCGTCGATGCCCAAGTCAGCGCTCAGCAACTTTCCACAGCAGAGTTCCGTTTTCCCCACAATACGCCGGATACCAAAGAAGGCTACTACTACCGCAGTATTTTTGAGAGCTACTTTCCCCAGGAAAGCGCCGCACGCTGCGTACCCGGTGGTAAGTCAATTGCCTGTAGTACCGCTGAAGCACTGGAATGGGACGAAAGCTTTAAAGCCAATGCTGACCCATCGGGACGGTCGATGAAAGGTGTTCACGCCGGCGAGAGCAGCTAGGTTATGCCGTAACTCACGGAAAACTTTGAAAAAAGTTAAAAACAACAAGCCAAGCCGGCCCACCTTTGTGGTCCGGCTTTTTCGTACCCGGTGGGATCTTCCTATCGAAGGCTGTGATCCAATCAGAAATACCAATGAGCCCGTTAAGCGATCCGACGCAAAGGTGTCAGACTGCACACTTGCCGCATAGCGATGCGTAGGGAATTGCCTCGAGGCGTTCAGGGCTAATCATGTTGTGGCACTTTTCACAGGTGCCGTATTCATCGTTCTTAATCTTTAGTAACGCCCGGTCGATTTGTTCAAGTTCAAATTCCGCCTCATTTTTAAGGTTCAGCAGCACTTCGTCATTTTGCCGTTCAACTGCATGCTCTGACGATTTTCTATTGGCGACCCGGCTGTGTATATCATTGTCTATCTTTTCAATGCGCTGGCTGAGTTCGGCTTTTAGTGCCAGCAAATTTTCTTTGTACATACTCATCATGTTTTCCCATCGAAAGCAGCATTTTCTTTTAATACGGTACAAAACAGCAGTGAGTTGCATATTGATGTGAATCAATCCTTAAGAGAAATGATGACAGCTGGTTAAACCACGGTTGACAGAAATTGCTTCAGCAGATGGGAGTGCGGAATACAATCATGGGCAACGATCAGGCCTTGCGACTTCTATCTTTGATGGATCTGCTTTCTCTGTTTTCTACTGCCCACCTGCATGACCTCGCAATGTAAGCCTGCAACAGGAGCATAGTGAACGGTTTATTCCCGGCACGTAGTGTCTGCATCATTTAGCAGTTCTGTGCTCAGCTCCTATTAGCTCCACCTTCGGCTACTGGCACGAGATGGTTCAATGAGAATGTCGAGCGACAACGATGAGCGAAAAGAGGTAACCGGACGACTCACAGTTTGACTGCTGCTCACACTATTGGCGAAAGCGAGCAGTTCTTAATTTATGCAGTGGGACAAATTACCACAGAAGGGGATTATTCATTTTTAATAAGGTTTATCGACTATAATTAAGACGTTTAGAAAAGGAGTCTACCATGCAAACTTTAATTTCATGGGAGGCTGCTGCTTTGCTGTTACGACAGTGGTCTTCTCAAATAGCTCTTTCGAGCACCCTGATTTTAAGCTCGTTACTTTTAAGCTCCTCCGTCACCGCCCAAATTCATGATCCTCAGGCTCTGAAGGCAAACCCCGAGACGGCCCAAAAGGCCATCGCGCCCACTTTAAAAGGGCTTGGTAACCACCACTTTCAAGTGACTACTACTTCGCAGCAATCTCAAGCATTCTTTGACCAGGGCTACCGCTTAACGCTAGGCTTCAATCACTCTGAAGCGTTGCGCGCGTTTAAAGAGTCGGCACGCCTTGATCCCAACAACGCAATGGCGTATTGGGGCATGGCCCTGGTACTAGGACCAAACCTCAACCTCCCTATGCAGGATGAGGTCGCTCCTGCTGCCTACGAAGCGATTCAACGGGCCCTTCAATTAAAGCCATTAGTTAGTGAACGGGAACAAAATTATATTGATGCGCTGGCGGTCAGATACCAAGCTAAACCTGCAAAAGACCGCTCCAACCTGGATAAGAAGTATGTCCAGGCAATGCAAAAGCTTATGCAAAAATATCCAGATGATTCTGATGCTGCGACGCTTTATGCTGCCGCCATCATGAATACAAATCCCTGGAATTATTGGTATCGGGACGGCACCCCAAAACCCGGCACGGAAGAAATTGTAAAGACTCTAGAGAGAGTGATTGCTGAAAATCCGGAGCACGCTGGAGCACATCACTATTTTATTCATCTGGTTGAAGCGTTCCATCCGGAAAAAGCCATTGCTAGTGCAG
>CAZDUT010000106.1:0-10385 GCA_964508695.1 uncultured Alteromonas sp. | reverse complement strand
ACTGTGGGACTGAGGTAATCCGTTTTTCACACCTTAAGGTATAAACGGCGCCAGAGACTGAAGTCTGACGGGGTTTACAACCTGGTATATAAAGATAAACGGTCCTCGGCTTGATTATTTTTATGTAGCGCATATTGTTAATGTGTTGTAAAAAAAGTCTGGCTGTAATGCTTCGTTGGCTTTGCAGTGCGGATGTAAATGTAATCAATAACAAAAATCAGCAAGCCGTAGCGTGCAGTATTGCACTACTGTTGTGTGCACATTGAGGATGTAGTTATGCAGTTATCCGCCCATCAATCGTTCAACGAAGCCGTGATAAGCCTGGCTGTACTCCTTTACCAGGTTGATGGTACCGTCACGCTCACCGAGCAGGACTACCTGTCTGAGCTGGTTGACGAGCTGGACTGGCAAAGCCCTATTTGTCCGGAAGCGTTTGTTAATCAGGCAATCTACCAAGCCCGGCGCGCTTTGGATGTGGGGGATGAAATGGTCTACCTGCGCTCTTTGCAACCTTCGCTTGAACATGATGCTGAAAAGGCATTAGAAGTGGCTATGGCCATCACCGGCGTCGACGGTGAACGCAGCAGTGAGGAAACCGAGCTACTGTCGGTCCTCACTCACAAGCTGTTAGCCAAGGCATTAGTAGCGCAAACCCGACCTGATACGTCGGGGGGAACGGCGGTCCCGGCCTGACGCTTCAAATGCCGACGAAGCGCGAGACTGGAAAAATTAGTGGGTGCTGCGCTCCACAGGCGGATTGATTGCCGTATACAGCCCTCGACCTAAGCCCTCACCGAAGGCCGTCAGGTCGTTAAAGCTGATAAAAAATAAAAGCACTCCCATAACCAGAATAAAGCTTTTTTGTCTGTTTACGTAAAACACCGGTTCTTCATTTTTGAACATGCCGTGACACCTGGTAATAAGACAATGCTCGTGAGCATTGTCTTATGGGTTAACTAATGGGTGGTATCATAAATCCAGATACCCAGATCCCGTCCTGCACCCCCACCAAATACATAGCCAATACTGTAACCAACATCGTAGCCCAGATCGCCGATGGAGTAGCCGCCTGAAATCTGCATTATTTCTGCGTTGTTTAAAGTCTTCATTTCTGGCTCCCCTTATTTGTGCAGCGCATCGTATAAGCCATAACCTAATCCTTCGCCAAACTCGGTCAGCGAATTAAAAGCACCAACCACGCCGAGCGCTAAACTCATGCCGGCCAGAGCAGCGTTACCACCCGAGACTTCGTTTATATCCATCACACTTAATTCTTCCATGTTTTTTTCCTTAGTGAATGTTGAAATGTCCTGAAAGTTGCAGGACGCTTTAATTTTAGACAAAACAAATAGCAAGAAAACCGATCTAAGTGCTAGAACTCAGCCGATGCTGTTATTGCTTAAACAATAAGGTACGTTAGCGCCCTCTGTGGCTGATTAATCATCATAAAGGGCCACCATCCGCGTTCAACATGTTAAGTTCATCGTTCAGCAAAGTGGTGTTCTGCATTAAAGCACGGCTATTTAATTCTTATAAAATCGAAAGATGAAAAGCTGCAGTTGTTTTCTGCAAAATAAA
Organism: uncultured Alteromonas sp.; assembly: GCA_964508695.1. Classification (GTDB taxonomy): domain Bacteria; phylum Pseudomonadota; class Gammaproteobacteria; order Enterobacterales; family Alteromonadaceae; genus Alteromonas. Next base: position 8,807 of record CAZDUT010000106.1, on the reverse strand, counting down.
TTGTTGCTCTACTGTATCTCTACTCATGTCGTTCACAGCGGCTGAGCCGCAGTTCGCCTGCCGTCGGATAAAAGGCAAAAGGGGAAGCTAAATTGAGTAGGTTCATTCCTAATATGTTGTTGCTATGCTCCATCACAGCGATTTCAACATCATCAAAATGACATTGCTTACTCAGGGATAGGGACGCTATTCGGTAGCGTTTTACTAGTTTAATACGTCCACTTGCGAGCCGGGCTCCCATAGGTGATGTTTCTGTAATCGAATGATCGTTTATCTTCAGCCTATCAAATGTTTCTGTGTTGAGTACTACAACTGAAGAGCCGGTATCAATCATAAATTTAGCCTCAACGCGGTCATCTAACACAGCATTAATATAGACCGTATTTGCGCGACTTTTTTCGATAGGGAGTGTTATTGGAAACGTTTGGGCATAAACCTTAACGTTCAGAGAAAGAACGAGCAGAACCGAAGAAATGATTAATCGCACACTATGTCAGCCTTCAAGAGTAGTATCGGGACAAAGCAAAAGGTTGACCACTTTTTAAGTTGCTGATTATAGGGAATAAACTATCGTGCAGTCAGTATAGATGCTCTTAATTGGTGCAACGGGAGCCCTTTGCAAGTCTAAGGCTATCATAAGGCGTAATATAGATAGTATTTTACTATCACGAGGAAGGGGTGAAACCTATTGCCATATTAATTACATTACAGCCGTTTTTCATCGAATAGTGAGGATGTCATGAAAGTTGTAGGAGTAGTGGGTACCGTATTTACGATGCTTACTTTTGGTGCATTAGCGGTAACGGGTGAACAAGGTCAGGTTCAGGTTGTAGATACAAAGGGGAAGCCGCCTTATAAGCGAAAAATGGTGGATGCGCCGGTTAACGATGTAGCGCAATTCGAGGAGGTGGATGTTGTCAAAACGATCAAAAAGCGCGTGGTTGTCAGTTATCAGGGAAAGCCACCTTATACACGCAGAACGGTAGAGGTGCCGGTTAAGGATGTTGCCCAGTTTGAAGGCATCGACGAACCTGGAAATGGTACCCAAAAGCGAGGCACCCGCCCTCCTTTCAAGCGCTAACCAGAATGGCAGGCTAGCCTGTTCAAATACGGGTTTTGCGGATAAACAAAGAGGCGCCCTGGGGGGGGTTCTAATGCTTGGTCGGCGCCTTTCTTAGCAACTTTACGATGTCGGCGCTGCCATTTAATTCTGCCAGTTCAATCAGGTAGCTCTTTTGCAATTCATCGAGTTTTTGATCACCCAGCAACTCTTTCACCCGCTGCGTTTCACCATTGCTTATGGCTGCCTGCAGACCTTCCATATTGGCAATTTTTTGTTCAGAGCTCATCATCTCTCCCGTTATTTAATAATGATAACCACTCACTACCTGGTGATAGTTAGCGCATAGTGTTGTTACGGTGTAGGGCGTAAATGGTGCACGATTTTTTCAATGACTGAAAAACCATATAAAGGTGCATCAAATTCTTTCATAAGGGGAGCGGAATAAACTCCACATCATCACCAGGTATTGTCGGAAAATCCCCCGAGGCCCAGCACTTTTCCGCATTACGCAGCTTCTCTTCACTGTAGGCAACGAAGTTCCAGCGAAGGATAGGCTGGGTGGGAAGACGTTCCCCTCCCAGCAGGAAATAGCGACTGTTTTGTGTGGTAAGAATGTCAGCGTCCTCTTCATCCAGTACCACGAACTGGCCCTTGCTGAAGGTTGTACCACTGATTTGTATGCTTCCGGATATTACGTAGCAGGCGGTTTCTGATTTACCGCACGGACGCGTTACGCGTGCCCCGGCCTCTGTAATGGCGTCCAGGTAAAACATCGCGCTGTAGGTTTTTACTGGCGAGGTGTAGCCGAAGGCTTCACCGGCAATCAAACGCATCAACACTTTTTCACGATGAATATAGGGTAAGAGGGCTTTTTCTACATGAAGAAAACTGGGTTCGATATCCGCTTTATCTTCCGGCAATGCAACCCAGCACTGAAGGCCGTTAAGCACATGATCGCTGCCGCGTGTTTCAATGGTTTCCCTTTCTGAATGAACTATTCCTTTGCCGGCGGTCATCCAGTTCACATCACCCGGGACAATTTCCTGCACACTGCCTAAGCTGTCCCGGTGCAGCATGCTGCCTTCCATCAGATAGCTGATGGTCGCAAGACCTACATGTGGATGCGGGCGGACGTTCATGCCGGTGCCGGCAGAAAATAGAGCAGGGCCCATATGGTCGATAAACACAAAAGGCCCCACGGCCTTCTGTTTCAGTTGCGGAATAATGCGTGAAACAGTAAAGCCGCCTAAATCTTTAGGACTGGCATCGAGCAGGCGCGGCATAATCAGATCCCCTCTGAACGTTTACTCAACTATAGAGAAATCATCTGTGTTCGCCACAAAAAAACGCCCCGGCGAAACGGGGCGCTTTGTCAGGAGTGACTTTCAGCCGCTTCCATTTCACGTTCAAGACGCTTGGTTTCATCAGCCCGGGGCTTTGTGAACCGCGCTAATGCCAAATACAACACCGGGGTCAGGTACAGTGTAAAGACCACCGCAATGCCCAGTCCACCAAATACTACCCAGCCAATAGCGTTACGCGCTTCAGCCCCCGCGCCAGTAGACAGGATAAGCGGCAGACCGCCCAGTATAGTAGACACCAGTGTCATCATAATAGGGCGAAGGCGTACCTTGCCAGCTTCCAGGATAGCGTCATAAATTTCGTAACCTTTGTCTCGCAGCTGATCGGCAAACTCGATCAGCAGAATCGCGTTTTTGGCCAGCAGGCCAATCAGCATGACCAATCCTATCTGGGAATATACGTTGATTGTAGTGCCGGTCAGAAACAGGGCATAGATTGCCGCGGCAATACCAAAGGGCACGGTCAACATGACCACGATAGCACTGTTAACACTCTCAAACTGGGCAGCGAGTACCAGCAGTACAATGATGAATGCCAGAATATAAGTCATCATCACCTGCTGTGAGGTTTCCTCGAAAGTCTGGGCTTCGCCAAGGAAAACCAGGCCAATGCCATCGGGAAGCGTGGTATCAGCAATACCGCGAATTTCTTCGACCACATCGCTCAGGGGAACATCTTCAGGCAGTTCCATTTCCATTTCGATAGCACGACGCTGGGCTTGTCGTTCCAGCTCGGCGGCTACCCCTTCTTCACTGATGTAGGCCACACTGGAAAGCGGAACAAGGTTGCCGTCGGTAGACTTCACAAACAGGTTAGTCAGATCCGACGGATTACTGCTACTGCGGTTATTGGTTTGCAGCATGATTGGAATAGCCTGATCGCCAACGTTAAGGTCAGCCACATCAAAACCATTAACAGCGGCACGCAGGGTACGGGAAATATCGTTAAGCGGAACGCCCAGCTCTTCGGCCCTGCGACGATCGATGTTCACCCGCATCTGCGGCTGGGTAGGCTCGTAGCTGATACGAGGCCGTCCCAGTTCAGGTAACGCCTGCTCTATTGCCTCGGCGAAATCCAAAGATGCGTCATGAATATTGTCGTAGGTATCACCAGTAAGAGCCAGCTCCAAACCGCCTCCCTGACCGCGCAGATTCAGGCTGTTGCCACCAAAGGCATTGCCTGGTGCGCCTGGGATAGATTGCAGTAGGGGGCGGATTTCCTCCACCACATCCTGTAATGATTTGTCGCGGTCGTCCCAGTGTTCCAGCGGTGCTGTGATAAACACAATATTGGGATCCCACTGTCCGACAACGGTGTAAATGGAATCGATGGTGTCATTTTCTACATACGGAAGCAGAATTTCTTCCATTTTCTCAGCCTGCCGATCCATGAAGTTCATCCCCGCGCCGTCAGGACCTCGGGCAAAAATGCGTATCGTGCCGCGGTCTTCGCTGGGTAGCAGCTCGTTGTCGATATTGTTGGCGGTAAAATAAGCACCTACGCCTGCCAATATGCTCAAAACAACGATAAGCCAGGCGTACTTTAGCGACCACTTCAGGCTACGCTCGTATCCGTGCAGCGCCGCCGTACCAAAGCGCCCAAAGGTGCGGGAGAACAACCCCTGCTGCTGCTTTTGTTTTGATTTAAGTGGTAGCCGCGCGGTCAGGGCCGGGACCAGTGACAGAGCCACAAATGAGGATATGATCACTGCCCCTGCCAGCACACCGCCAAATTCACGGAATAACCGTCCTGCCGTGGACGGCAAAAATGCGATAGGAATAAACACCGAAGCGAGTACTGCGGTGGTGGCAACCACAGCAAAAAACACTTCGCGGGTGCCAAGCACTGCAGCGGCGCGAGCGCCCAGACCCATACCCCGTCGTCGCTGAATATTTTCAGACACTACGATAGCATCATCCACAATCATGCCGGTGGCCAATACCAGTGCTAACAGGGTCAGAATGTTAATGGAAAAACCCAGCATCCAGATAATCGCCAGGGCGCCAGCCAGCGATACAGGAATAGATACCGCCGGTACGATGGTGGCCCGCCACGAACCTATAAACAGCAGCAGCGTTACAATGACCAGCATAATGGTCAGGCTTAAGGAAATTACCACTTCCTTGACCGAGTCACGGATAAATTCGGCATCGTCAGCAGTGACAACAATGTCCATATCTTTAAAGCGTTTATCCAGACCCGACACCATCGACAGTACCTCGTCAGAGATTTCGATGGTGTTTGAACTGGCCTGGCGAATAATACCCAAGCCAATGACAGGGCGACCGTCCAGTCGAACCACACTGGTGGTGTCGGCAGGCCCAAAATACACACTGGCAACGTCGCCAACGCGAATGTCACCATCAATCACTATGCGTTCAACATCGTCGGCAGACACTGAGGTGGCATCGGCCCGAACGATCAGTGCCTGGTCGGCTGACTGAATACTGCCGGCCGGCACGTCAAAAGGGGCCAATTCCAGCGCTTCAGCCACATCGGTCATTGACAGCCCGAAACTGGTCAGGCGCAGAGGATCTACCGACACCCGCAATACCCGGGCGCGATCACCACTGAGATTGACATCGGCCACACCAGGAATACTAAGAAAAAGTGGCGCCAGATCGGTCTCGACCCGCTCGGTCAGCGTTTCCATATCCAGCGTGGTACTGGATACCGCAAGGCTTACCACGGCCTGCGCGTCATTATCGGCCCGAATGATAGCAAGCTGCTCGACGTCTTCAGGTAACTGGCGCTGAACGCGACTGACTGATTCACGGGTTTCGTTGGCGGCATCTTCCAAATTAATACCTGGGCGAAACTCGACCCGCACCCGTGCAGAATTCTCTTCACTTTGCGCATAGATATTTTTAACACCACTTACCCGTGCAACCGCACCCTCAAGCCGACTGGTGACTTCGGCATCCACCGTTTCCGGAGAGGCACCGGGGTAATTGGCGGTAACGGTAACCGTTGGTGTGTCGACATCAGGCAGCTCGCGCACTTCCAGTCCATAAAGGGCCGACAGTCCGGCAATGGCAATCAGCAGGTTAATAACAACAATCAGGACCGGGCGGCGAATCGCCAGCGACGGTAGATCGTTGGCAGGAGGGGTTGGTGCGCTCATTCCACACTCCTGGCAATTTCAGTGGTAATGGCCTGACCGTCACGCAGTCGCTGTATGCCTTCGGCAATGAGAGTATCACCCTCCTCAAGCTGGCCTGACACCAGAATGGTGCCCCGCAAGCGTTGGTGGACACGAACGTCCACTTTTTTGGCCTGACCGTCTTCGGCCATCCAGATGTAGGCGCCGGTAGCGCCCCATAACAATGCTGCCTCAGGGATTGCCGCGTAACGTTCTCCCTCAATTGACAGATTGACGCGAAAGCTCATGCCAGGACGATAACGGTCATTGTTGTTATCCAGTACGGCACGGGCACGCAGGGTACGGTCGGTCTCATTGATGCGTGAGTCGACCTGAGCGATATCTGCTTTCAGTTCAGTATCCCGGTTGGTCCAGGGTTCAAGCGTGACTTCGGGAGAGTCGAGTAACACATTCAGCGATGCTTCAGGCGCGCGAAAGTTTACAAACAGTTTGCTGCGATCATCCAGCGTGGTGACGGCGGTCTGCTGGGTAATTCGATCGCCGACTTCAACGTCTGTCAGTCCCACCACACCACTAAACGGCGCGGTTAAATGGCGGTCTTCCAGGTCGGCCTCGGCGTCGTCTACCTCAACCTTTGCAAGGTCGCGAAGTGTTCTTGCATCATCAAGCTGACTTTCAGGAATCGCGCCTTGTTCATGACTTTCCTGCAGGCGTTTATACGTGCGCTCAGCATCTTCCAGCTGCAGGCGCGCACGTCGCAGCGCGACCTGTTGTTTTCTGTCATCCAACCTTATTAGCATTCGCCCGGCTTCAACGGTCTGACCGGGCACAAAGTTGACCTCCATCACTTCATCCGCAACAGCAGGGTAGAGCACCACAGAACGCACAGCTTCGGCAGTTCCTACGGCCTCGACGCTTTTCTCTTCGTTTTGAAAGCGGACGGGTTCGGTGACAACCAGTTTGGCCTGGTTATCGCCACCCCACTGGGCATAAGTTGGCGTACTCATTGTACAAAGTAATGCACACCACACCAGAGTGTGTGCAAGCTGGACTATTTTACTAACCATAGTGCTTGATGATCCTTGTTAGGTTGTCGACATTACGCGTTCGACAGCCGCATCGTCTGCGGTTTTTTATCCCCGCCGTGAGCACTGGCAGGTATTATTATTGGTTTAGGTACGTAATGGCACCACAAGCGGGTTAGGTTAGCAATTGCAACTCAGCGTACCCGCGATACAGCGCATCGCTTTTCAGCAATTCATCGTGTGTACCGCTGTTTTCAACGTGACCGTTGTCCATTACAACAATACGATCAACGTGCTGCACTGTAGCCAACCGGTGGGCAATGACCAGAGTTGTGCGGCCTTGCATCAATGCTTTGAGCGCCTGCTGGACCATTCGTTCACTCATCGCGTCCAGTGCGCTGGTGGCTTCATCGAGCAGCAAAACGGGACGGTCAGACAAAATGGCCCGGGCGATAGCAATGCGTTGGCGCTGGCCCCCGGAGAGCTTTACACCGCGCTCGCCAAGCTGGGTGTTATAGCCAGCATCCAGTCGATCAATAAATTCATGCGCGAAGGAAGCGCGCGCAGCCTGGCGGACTTCGTCGTCACTGGCTTGCGGGCGGCCATAACGAATATTTTCCATCACCGTGTCTGCGAACACCACAGGCTCCTGGGTAACAATCGCAATTTGTCGGCGCAGCACCTCCAGTGGCAAGCAGTGAATAGGGATGCCGTTAAGCGCAATGTTGCCGCCAGTGACATCGTAAAAGCGCATGAGCAAATGAAACAATGTGGATTTTCCGGCGCCACTGGGGCCTACCAGCGCAACGGTTTCCCCCGCGTTAATACGCAGGTTGAGCTTCTCAAAGAGTGGTGGTGCATCCGGATAGGCAAAATCTATGGCATTAAAGGAGACGGATGGCGGTGCGCTTGAGTTGGGCAACTGTACAATGTCATGGCTGTTCTTTAATGGCGACTCGCTGGCCAGTAACTCCAGTAAACGCTCACTGGCCCCTACACCCCGCTGGACCTCACCAATGACTTCGCTGATGGTGGCGACACTACCGCCAGCCATGACGGCGTAAAACAAAAAAGCAGACAGTTCACCGAGGGTTATAGTGCCATCAAAGACCTGGCGGGCGCCCACCCAGGCAATCAGTAGGATAGAGCTCAGGCTTAGCAGCATTATGGCGCCAATGAGTAAGGAGCGATAGTGAATGCGTTGTTTGGCCGCAGCCATTGCATCTTCAACCCGTGATGAAAATAGCCGGGCTTCATGGGGTTCTGCGGTATATGCCTGCACGGTAGTGATCTCGTGCAGGCTCTGATCGATGTGGGAGCCCAGGTCAGCAATTTTGTCCTGGCTTAGCTTGGCAAAGCGCCGTACTTTGGGCGCAAGCAGGCGAATAGGGAGTAGCACTGCGGGAACTGCCAGCAACACGCAGAGCGTCAGCACGGGGCTGGTGATGGCCATCAGGATGAGCGCGCCTGTAAAAGTGATCACCGCCCGGATGGCCATCGACAAGCTCATGCCGACCACGGTTTGCAATACCGTGGTGTCACTGGTGAAGCGGGAGATGACTTCGCCGGTGCGCATTTCAGCAAAAAACGCAGGGGGCAGGGTCAGCAAATGATGATATACCTGCTGGCGGATATCGGCGCTTACCCGCTCGCCCAACCAGGTCATCAGGTAAAAGCGGGCATAGGTGGCAACGCAGGCCACCAGACAAATGATCAGCACCCCCAGCGTTGCCTTGTTGAGCATGTCGGGATTACTGGCGATCAGGCCACTGTCGACAGCATAACGTATACCCTGGCCCAGCAGCAGCCAGGCGCCAGCGGCTAACAGCAGGGCGATGCAGGCCCCCCATACCCGGCCTTTATAGGCCGCCAGGTGAACGCCAAGCCAGCGTATGACAGAGGAAGTGGTAATTGTCGGGGAGAATTGCGTCACGTTAAGCCTTATTGTGCGAAGTGCATCAACACCATAACGGGCGGTACGGCCGTTTGGTTTGACTTTGCGACCGTCTTGCCTGAAATAGCGATAACGGCCAGTAAAAGCGTCGTTGAGAGTTTATACCAATCAGTGATTTAAGCACCAATATCCCTTGCATTCAGTCGGCAGATACGTATAATTCGGCGGCCTTCTCTTGGGCGCGCGTTATTTGTGCAATCATGAGGAGGTAAGTTAACGGTAACGCTACAACGAGTTTGAGGCATTTATGGTTACTATTCGTTTACAGCGTGGTGGCGCGAAAAAGCGTCCATTTTATCA
>CAZDUT010000105.1:4124-10412 GCA_964508695.1 uncultured Alteromonas sp. | reverse complement strand
AATGGCGTCATACCAGCCGGCAACATTCACTTGTTGGAGATTGGCCGAAATACTAAAGCCCACGCCTAATCCGGTGAAATCACTTTCGCCCAGTGCCAGGTGGGCCCGGGAAAACTGCCATTCAGAATGTGGCAGCAACCCGTCAAAACGTACTGAGTTGCCGAGGTTCGCCGCAATGCTCGACACCGAATTATTCCCTTCTGCCGACACACTTAACTGCCTGCTGGTATCAGGCCGGTTGTTAAACGGCACGGGTAAGTCAGACGCTACGCCATTTAAGCTTGCCTGAAGCGCGCCGGTATAGGTATAGCCGCCTTTGCCCAGGGCTAATTCAACATTACCATGCCACTCACTGACCCCGGCAACGTAGTCCTGAAAGCCCGGATTAAGGTGTGCAAGTAACCTCGCGGTGTCCCACTGGCCGGACATGGCCAAATCAAGCGCGTAGCTGTCTTCCTGCTGCCGGCCTTGCAAATCAATCGACAGTGGCTGCGTAAGTAGCTGGGTTTGCAGGTTTTCGGCATCAATGGCTGCATTCTCAAAGTGCACCTCGCCGCTGACCTTTTCAAAGCGCATATTGGTGGCTCGCACATAGACCGGATTGTCAGCCAGTGTCGCCGTACCGGAGGCCACTATATTTTTGCCGTTTAACGGGATACGCAACGCCAGCTGTGCCTGGGTAGGGCCAGAGACTGACACTTCATCGTGCAGAACCTTACCTAACGACTCCGCCAACCCTGACTGCATCATCAGGTCCGTGACCTGCTCGCCGGTCCCCTTGCCCGTTGCGTAGACTGACAGCACCGATGACTTACGCAGCCCGGGGATAGCGGCTGACACATTACTGACCTGCACGTCCATCAATGTCGCCTTGTCACTTTCCATCACCAGCGAGTCATTCACAAAATACAGGTCCAAATCCATGTTGGTCAGTTCTGGCCACTTCGGGCTGAATAAAAATGAACTGTCTTTGATATTCGCGTAGGCCTGAAATATGCCGCTGTTGTCCGCATAGGGAAAGTGCTGGGGATTCCCGCTCCACAATATCCGTGCATTTTCGAGCGTGCCCCGGCCCGTGAAGGCCCGGGTCAGATAACCAGCGGTCTTTTCACCCATGATCTTTGGTAGCAGTGTGGGCACGTCACCTAGCTTTAGCGTGTCTACATCCGCATAAATGTCGAGATGACCGGTGGTCAGGTTATACCTTGCGTTTGGCGTGATCCTGACGCTATCGAGGTCGACGCGGGCGTAAGGCATCAGCATTTCCCACTGGCGCTCCTCGCCCGTACCCAGCGGATACACAAAAATATCTGCCACCAGCTCATTAAGCTGTAGATCCTGCGGCATGATTTTGTCGGCATCCAGGGTCACATCGCGGGCTTTCAGTACCAGTTTACCCTGGTGCTTGTTCCATGACACTTCGGCTTCAAGGCCTGACATACCCGGCATGGTGTTCGTTTGGTTCCACCCCAGATTAAGCAGCTTGGCTTCCAGTGACACGCCTTTAGGTCGGCCGCGCAGCTGAAGGGTGGCCAGCTGGCCTTTGGGGTTTAGCGCCAGCAACTCTCCTTCGCTGGCTTCGTTTAACAACAACGGGGTCAGCATCAGAAACGGATTGATCGGCACCGGTTTTACGGTATTCACCAGCCACTCACCCTGGGCATTAATCTGGCCTACCAGATCAGTGACTATGGTTTCATTACTGGAATCGACAATGAGCTGGTCCACCCGCACATTCCAGCCACCATCCTGAGGCAACGCCTGAATACTGCCACCGCGAAGGCCGGTAGTAAGCGATGAATACCGTTTACCGCCCCACTGCAGCTGACTGCGGTCAATTTCAATTTGTACCGCGGTCAGTTCACTGTGCGTCACATCTGCCCACACTTCGAAGTTGGTGCGGCTTTCACGCAGCGGCCGTTTGGTATCAATCAGATCACTGACATAGGGTGAAACATCAAGATCTTCAGCTTTGGCATAAAAAATCCCCTGCAGATCGTCATGCCGACCAGACAAATCAATAATGAATGATGCTGAATTGGCAGAGACATCACGCACCTGCAGCGTGCCGCGCCCCTGATGTCGACGCCCGCGGTTGAGCCAGGACAATTGCTCAACATCGAAGGTGTGACGCTTGCTGTTGGTCGTCAGACTGACCACACCGTCACGCAGAGAAAACTGTTGTAACTGTTCAAGGAACAGGCTTTTCAGTGCATCTACTACCGGGAAGTCATTGTCAGGTCCGCCACCAAGTCGCCCTGTATCAATATCCAGATTGAGCCCGACCAGTTCAAACCGGTTTGAAGACACCAGGCGCTGGTTCAGCGACTCCCAGAAATCCACGTCGACAAACACCTGGTCAATGTCCAGGGATACCGGCGAGTTTTCATCCTGGGCGAGCGAAACATTTTTCAGCACGATACTGGGACCGGAGCGTTGCCAGGTGGCACTCAGGCTTTCAATAGACAAATTAACGCCATACTGCTGATTGACATAGTCCTCCAGCAGGTGCTTTTTATGCTCAATATGGGGCAGCGCGTACCGCATTACACTTAGCAGTACGGCAAACAACACCAATAGTACGGCCATTACCAACCAGGCTTTTTTCACCATATAAGCGGTAATGGAAGAGAGTTTCGTCACACTATGCCTTTACATCTTCTCGTGACAGCGCCACCGGTTACATCATGACAACGTCGTATTTGTCCTGATTATACAGCGGCTCCGTCTGCACCTTAATCTGCTTTGACACGAAGACTTCCAGTTCTGCGAGCATGTGAGACTCTTCCCCCATCAGTGCTTCAGACACACTGGGCGAGGCGTATACAACAAACTTATCCGCGTCGTACGCACGGTTTACCCGTACAATTTCGCGCATAATTTCAAAGCAAATTGTCTCAACTGTTTTAATCGAGCCACGTCCTTTACACACGGGACACTCACCACACAGGGTATGTTCCAGGCTTTCCCGTGTCCGCTTCCGGGTCATTTCAATTAACCCCAGCGCCGTAAACCCATGAATGTTAATTTTTGCCCGGTCTTTGTTTGTAGCTGCCTCCAGACTATGTAGGACACGGCGTTTGTGATCAGGTTCCATCATGTCGATGAAATCAATCAGGATCATTCCGCCGAGGTTACGCAGGCGCAACTGTCTGGCGATGGCCTGGGTCGCTTCAATGTTGGTATTAAAAATCGTTTCTTCGAGGTTTCGGTGTCCCACGAACGCGCCGGTGTTAATGTCCACCGTGGTCATGGCTTCGGTCTGATCAATGATCAAATACCCGCCTGACTTAAGATCGACACGCCGTTCCAGCGCACGCTGAGTTTCATTCTCAACATCGTACAAATCAAAAATGGGGCGGTCGCCGGTGAAGTACTCCAGCCGACCGTTCATTTCTGGCACGTATTCTTTGGTGAACTGATACAACTCCTGGTAACTGAGCTTGGAATCAATACGAATTCGGTCAAGCTCTGTACCGACAAAGTCGCGCAGCACGCGGCGCGCCAGCGGCAAATCTTCATACAGCACGTTGGATTTACGCTTTTTCATTCGCGACTGGATTTTATCCCATAAGCGGCGCAGAAACGCAGCATCCTGTGTCAGTTCAGCTTTACCGACGCCTTCTGCAGCAGTACGCAGAATAAAGCCGCCGTTTTCATCACAAAATTCCTGAACCAGTGACTTTAGTCGCTCCCGCTCACTCTCATCTTCGATACGCTGAGATACCCCCACGTGACGCACGCTGGGCATAAACACCAGATAGCGCGAGGGAATGGTGATGTCAGTCGTAAGACGTGCTCCTTTGGTACCGATAGGATCTTTGACGACCTGCACCACGATGTGCTGACCATCACGCACCAGCTCGCGAATGTCCTGTTTCTCGATATGGCTGGCAGACACTTCCTCGATAACCTCGTTATGTATGACAATGTCCGAGGCGTGCAGAAAGGCCGCCTTGTCCAGGCCGATATCCACAAAGGCAGCCTGCATACCCGGCAGTACCCGGCTTACTTTACCGCGGTAGATATTGCCGACTAAACCACGTTTGGTATGGCGTTCGACATGAATTTCCTGAAGAATGCCGTTTTCAATCAGTGCTACCCGTGACTCTGATGGCGTCACATTAATTAACAGTTCACCACTCATTCTGTTACTCCAAATTCCCGTAACAACTGTATGGTTTCAAATAGCGGTAGACCAATCACCGCGCTGACACTGCCTTCGATAGATTTAACAAACTGACCGCCAATGCCCTGAATCGCATAACTGCCTGCCTTGTCCTGGGGTTCGCCCGTGGCCCAGTAGGCTTCTATCTGTGCAGGCGTCAGCGTCGCAAAGTGCACCTTTGTACGAATACATTCATTGCGTTGTCGCCAGGCACTTTTTACAGAAATCGAGGTAAGGACGTCGTGTGTGCGACCGGATAACTGGCTAAGTATTCGCTGACTGTCGGCAAGGCTCTGTGGTTTGCCGATGCTCTCTCCGTCCAACGCGATAAGGGTATCCGAGGCGAGAATAACACTGTTTTTTTGCGTGTCGTCGAGTCTTGCAAAGGCGCTATCAGCCTTCTGTGCCGCCAGCCGTAAAGCCTGATCCCAGGGGCGTTCATCCGACAGCGGGGACTCATCAATATCAACCGGCATCACCGAATGTGCAATACCGACCTGCTGTAGCAGCGCTGTGCGTCGTGGCGACGCAGAAGCCAGAATTAAGGGGGTTGTCATACAGCCTCTCTTCAACTGATACGCATTTGTCTGCGCGCTTTTCGAAGCACCCAGAAAACCCAGGGCCAGAACACCATTGACGTAATCACCGGCCATAAGTAGGCAAACTGAAAATAGATGTCAGTCAGCAGATGTTCAAGCCAGAACACTACCAGGTGGTAGAGGGCGCTAAGTAGTCCGATAACGATGGCTTGCTGCCAGACCGAGTAATTTCTCAGACGCTGATAATTTGCCGCCAGTACATAAACCGATAAGCACAGTGCCAGACTGTGGATCCCCAACGTAGTGCCCACCAGCACATCCAACGCTACGCCGGTGATAAACGCCACGCCGACATTCACCCTGTTGGGCAAGGCCATACACCAGTATGACAGCACTATCAGCACCCAGTCAGGGCGGTAGACATCCACCTGAATGGGCAGCGGCATGATCTGCAGCACCAGGGAAATAAGAATACTGATTGATATTGCGTAATGCCGGGGTTTTAACACTACTGCCCCTCCTCGCTGGTCGTCTGCGCCTGTGTATCTTCCTCGGGCACGCTCTGCTCCTGCGCTGGCTCCTGCTCACTGGCATCCTCCGGCCACAGCAGCAGTAAGTATTTGAGGCGGTTAAGGCGTGCCAGCGGCTGCGCGGTAATCCGGCTAAACGGGCGGCTTTCGTCGCGCACCACGGTTTTTACCCTGGCGACCGGGTAACCCTGTGGATACACCGACCCGAGGCCCGAAGACATCAGGATCTCGCCTGTACGGATATCCACACTGTGCGGCACATGCTCAAGGTACAATTCATCCAGCGAGCCACTGCCACTGGCAATAAAGCGAATGTTAGTGCGTACCGAGCGTACCGGAATCGCATGGGTGACATCGGCAATCAGCAGCACCCGGCTGTTGGTGGTGCCCACTTCCATAACCTGACCGACAATGCCCTGATCATCTAACACGGGTTGCGACAAATATACTCCGTCGATAGCCCCTTTATTGATCATGACTTGTTGGCTGTAAGGGTTATTGTCTACCGCCATGAGTTCCGCTGCCATTTTTCGCATGCCCGGCTGTACCGGCGCATCAAGCAGATTGCGCAGTTCGGTATTTTCCTGCTGAAGAATGGTAAAGCGTTGCAGCCGCTCACTCATCATCATCACCTGGTTGGTCAGACGTTCGTTCTCGGCAAGCAGTTGCTGTTGGGAGGTCAGCCGCTGGGCACTTTCACTGAGCATCAGGCCCGGCAAATTCGCCAGATACTGAAGCGGGCTCATCAGTGAATTCATGTATACCCGGGCAGACTTGAAACCGTCCAGGCGATGGTCAGCAAACATCAACACCAGCGACAGTATCAGCGCCAGCGCGAGGCGATTGTTCAGGGACGGGCCGCGGGTGAAAATCGTATCCATGCTAAAAAGAAGGCAACCTGTGCGGTTGCCTTTCCTGCTTATTCGTAGCTAAACAGGTCGCCGCCGTGCAGGTCTATCATATCAAATGCTTTACCGCCTCCACGTGCAACACAAGTCAGTGGATCATCGGCGATAACCACCGGAATACCTGTTTCTTCCATTAGCAGACG
>CAZDUT010000105.1:0-4114 GCA_964508695.1 uncultured Alteromonas sp. | reverse complement strand
GGTCAAGATCTTTAAGTAGTGCGCCACCACCGGTAAGCACCATGCCGCGCTCTGAGATATCGGATGCCAGTTCAGGCGGCGATTGCTCCAGCGCTACCATCACCGCCGAGACAATCCCGGTTAATGGTTCTTGCAGGGCTTCGAGGATCTCATTGGAATTCAGGGTAAAACCACGCGGTACGCCCTCGGCCAGATTACGGCCACGTACTTCAATTTCACGAACTTCCTCGCCGGGGTAGGCTGCGCCAATTTCATGCTTGATGCGCTCGGCGGTCGCTTCACCTATCAGTGAACCGAAGTTACGGCGAATGTAGTTAATGATTGCCTCATCAAACTTATCACCACCAATGCGCACCGATGAGGAGTACACCACACCGTTGAGTGAAATAATCGCCACTTCGGTAGTACCACCACCGATATCGACAACCATGGAGCCGGTTGCTTCGGATACCGGTAAACCAGCACCAATTGCCGCGGCCATGGGTTCGTCGATCAGATACACCTCGCGCGCGCCGGCGCCCAGCGCTGACTCTTTGATGGCGCGACGTTCAACCTGGGTTGAGCCACAGGGTACACATACCAACACCCGTGGACTCGGGCGCAGGAAGTTATTGTCGTGTACCTGTTTGATAAAATGCTGGAGCATTTTTTCAGTGACATAAAAGTCGGCGATCACACCGTCTTTCATTGGCCGTATCGCACGAATGTTGCCCGGCGTTCTGCCCAGCATCCGTTTCGCTTCAGCGCCAACCGCTGCCACACTTTTTGGGCCAGATGCCCGCTCTTGCCTGATCGCGACTACCGACGGCTCGTTAAGAACAATGCCTTGATCTTTAACGTAAATGAGCGTGTTGGCGGTTCCGAGGTCGATGGACAGGTCATTAGAGAACATGCCTCGAAGCTTTTTAAACATGAAGAGTGTATTCCCGTTACTAGGCTGGCGCGGTATGAGGGTATGAGCAACATCCACCAGCGTGAAGCCAATTACTTTCGTGACAGCTTATCAATGGGGGCATTTTTCAGCAAGTAGGCATTCACTTAAGGTAATAAAATTCCGTTGTTTTTAAACAATGCAACGTATCAGATGCAATAAGCGACACTGCAAGCTGCGAATTTCCCCCGGTTTGACGCTGATTTAGCGTGGCACCCAGGCGTCGTCATGTACCGTCCGGCTGGTCCAGCGACCGCCAAACCGACAGGTCCCGGTACTGGAAAAGCGATAGTAGCGGTAATCCTGTTCGTCTTTTACCACATCGGTGGTGGTACACACTGTGTCGTAATGGCAATTTACCAGGCCTGTAACCGCTGACATGCCGGGTGGGCTGGTCTGGGCGCCTGTACACTCAGACGGTGTCACGCCCAGGCCCAGTGCGCTGGCTTTGACCTGCTGCATGCCGCTTTGGGCAGCATGATAAGCCCGCGCGCCGGCGACATCGTAGGTTAACGCTTCAGAGGTCGAGGTAAAGGTCGTTATCAGCGTTATGCCCAGTAACGAAATGACGATGATCACAAACAACGCCATGACCAACATGCTGCCCTGCTGTCTGCGGTTATGGCTGATGAACAAGCTGAACCTCCTGGTTATAGCTAATTTGCTCATCGCCCCGGGCAAATCTCAGGCGTAACTGCACTACACTGCCGCTTTCAGACTCGTGCAGCCAAAACGGGGTGTCGGGCTTGGGAGAATTGGCAGGCCCACCGGATAACTCATTGACCACACCTTGAGCCATTCGCGGCATATCGGCGGCGGCGAAGGACTGATTGACGACAATGTCGTTGGTGGCCCGGTGCAGGCTTCCCTCTCTGATGCAGTAGCTAATTGATTTATTAACCAGATAAAGCCTGGAGGAGGGAGATGGCGAGTCAAAGTAACCATCCACCGCCAACTGGACGATCCCATCGCTGTCATCAAAAGTGGCGCAGTTTCCGTCACCATCATCGTTGCAGCTAACAATTTCTCTTCGTTTCCTGTGTGCCCGATTGTAAACCTCCTTGCCCGATTGCGGATTAACCAGGGCAGATTCGTTGGCCTGCAGCACATACACAGATCCATCGGCAAATGCCGGAAACAGCATGTCGACAGGTTGCTTCTTTGATCGCTTTAGCGGCAAATCTGTATAGCGGGTGACGAAGTTTACCGGTACAAACTCCAGACAATGCTGCTTTGCGCTGCCTTTGATGCGCACACTGTGGGGCGCCGCTAAGCGTAACTCGCGGGTCATCCGTTCAACTGCAAAGCGGGATTCGGTTAGAAGCTGCTCGCGCTCACTGACACTGACGTACGTATCCATCGCGCTGCGCGTAAAGGTTGCTATTCCGGCGCTCACCATACCAAGAATAACAATCACTGTTATAAGCTCTACCAATGAAAAGCCGCGCTGCGAGATCCCCATCAGTAGTTCCACCGGTATGCAGTGAACACCAGCGTATCGTCCGTTGGCGTGGTGACAAATGTACTGATAAGTTTAATCCTCCCAGACTGGTTGCCACCAGCCGGGTAATCATTGACACCATCCATGTTGTCATCATAAAAAACCGTTACCCGTAACGCGAAGCCCCGGTACATGTCGTTACCGTTTTCAGTGATGGGCTCCCCCCGTCCGTCTGCAATCACGGCGTAGCCATGATAGTCATCGACATCATCAAAGGTGGCACGGCGTTCCCCCGGTTCAGGCCCCAGCGCGCCGGCCCCCGTGCAGGCGACGTTCTCGTTGCAGCGCAGTGGCGTCACACTGCCCGAGGCATGATGGTCGAATTTCTTTGTCATAATTTCATCGAGCATCGACTGCGACAGCATCGATGCCCGGGTTTGTACTACAGGATCAACACTGCGTGTCGACTGGGTAATCAGCACATCACTGACAATCACCATGACCACGGAAAACACTACCAGTCCGACGATCAGCTCAATCAGGGTAAAGCCGTGACTAGCACGCATAAATATAGCCCGTGCTTTCTACGCAGACACCGACCTGCGCTTCGCCGGAGAACAGGATACGACAAGGTGGGGCGAGGGCACAGCCGAAGTTGTTGGTAAGTACACCGCCCATACTGTCAAAGCCGATATAGGCAATTGAGGCGCCGAATGCTTCCTGTGAGGACAGGGTTATCCCTTTTTCTGACAGGTCACTGGCGTCAAGCCACTGGTTTTGCGGTGCGGTATAATCGATAGTGGTACCGCAGGAGGCCGTCTGGTCGCCGGGCTGATACGTTGCCGTTGCTGGCCCGAAACCAGACCTGTCGCCGTAGGCAAAAACAATACGGTGGCAGAAGCCAGGCCGGGTATCCTGCATGGCCTGGGTTTGCACATACCGAAGGGATGCGATTAAACGTTGCCGGGCCGTGTATTCCCCATAGCCCGTATCATCCTGATAGCGGGTCACGGCCACCGTTGCCAGCACACCGATGACGAGAAGTACGACGATGACCTCAAGCAGCGTGAAGCCAGCGCTGCGCATTAACGCGGTGCGCTGACTGGCAGAACAGGAACAATTCACAAGGCAAAGGCTGCTGCGTTACCCGATTAACATCCCTGGGACTGGACGGTGATTGACGGACGATCATTGGTGTCATCTGCATCAGCGTAGATCACCTGGCAGGCGCTGGCTGCGTCTGATTCGTATGCCAATCCCTGCGGGTAAAGGGCAAATGAGCCGGCGGCCGGGGTGGTGTCGCCATCCACGCCAACTGCAACCACCCAGTCGGAGTTTGTATCGTTCGCGGTACTCAGGCTCAAATTCATATCCAGCCATGCGGTCAGAAATGCCTGAGTCATACCTTCAGCTTTCGGATAACCGAATACGGTGGGTACCCCTTCACCATTTACGGTGACGGTTGCATCATCACTACCCTCAACACCTGCAATGGCCGCTTTGGCGTACACCAGTTGTGCACCGCCCTGCATAGCCGCTTTGGCCCCCTCCAGCGTACTGGCACGGGCATCACCCTGCAGATCAATAAAACGGGGCGCAGCCGTTACAGCCAGTACACCCAGGATCACGATCACGATGATCAGTTCAATTAGCGTAAAACCACGATGTTGCATACAACTTTCCTCTGATTTTAGGTCGCAAGTGCGTTACTTTTGCAGCTTTTGCCGACCCTGTTTAGTTAT
>CAZDUT010000104.1:0-10425 GCA_964508695.1 uncultured Alteromonas sp. | reverse complement strand
AGCAATCAACCGCATACCGTAGAAATCTTATCGCAACTTAATAGCGTGTTTCGCTAACAAGTGGGTAAAATAGCAAACCATTCCCCCACCTGTACTATGTCGGAGAGATATGCATCAGAATGAAGCGTTGGTAAAAATTTGTCAGGATATCGCCCAGGAGGGGCTGACGCCCGGTGTGGGACTCCTGCGAGCGCGTGCGCCATTTAAAATCAGTATTGCTCAGGCCATTGACGCCATAAAGTCGTATAAACAGGGACGAGCCGTCCGGTCAGCAGCGTCTTCCGTCGCTGAACAACCACAAACACTTGAAGCGCGCGTAGCTATGCTGGAAAAACGCATCGATGAACTGGAGACATTATTGCAAAAAGCGCTGACTACACGCTCAGGGTAATTGCGGCGTCAGCGTCTCAAGAAAGCTTGCAAGACTTGGTGCAATACTCTCACCGGCAGGCTTTCCAACCTTCTCCACCACAACCTCACCGGTCTCATTCAATACCGACAAAATGGTATCTTCCTCATCGGTCAATGCGAAAAACAATGTTGGTTGCTGTTTCAGCCGCCGCTTCATTAACACATGTCCAATGATGTTTTGCTGCAATCGCTCGAAGTCATCGTCATTCCATACCTGCAATAACTCACAGTTGCCCTGCGGCGCATTCGCGCACAGGTTGTCGCTGTAATAGCGCGTGAAGAATTCGCAAAATTGGGGGTTAAGGGTAATTTCAAGGGCACTTTCAACATTGCTGAAACTATTGCCGCCGGACTGCCTTACCGGCTTCCATGGCACCTTCTCACCATTGTCAGCTCTGCCCTGATAGCACGCCGATGGCCAGTCACTGTCATACTCAATAAGCAGTGGCTGACCGTGCTTATCGCTCAGCGCTTGTGTGGCGCTGATAAAATTATCCAGCTGCTGTTGTAAATGCACGCTCATGATACGATGCCCCGTTCAATTTTTTTGGTACACTAAAGATATCAAAAAGCAAGTCAAGTACCACCTTACGACTCTGTGCCTGTAACGCACTGAGTGGCCCGTTAACTTATCAATGCTACAGCTATTTATGTCCAAACAGCCTCAAAAGATTGAAATTACAGCACCCGGTGATCTGTCACTGGGAAAAACGGTATCCTACGAGTCGCACTATAACCCGGCATTATTGCAAGGCGTTCCGCGGGCACTCAGCCGCGACACACTGGGCCTTAAACCTGACACCTTGCCATTTACCGGCGAAGATATCTGGACGGGCTACGAATTGTCCTGGCTTACCAAAAAAGGCAAACCCCAGGTCGCTGTCTTCGACTGCCATGTGCCGGTATCGTCTTCGAACCTCATTGAGTCGAAGTCGTTCAAGTTATACCTCAATAGCTTTAATCAAACGCAGTTTAATAATGTACAAGAGGTTGAGGAACGTCTGCGGGAAGATTTAAGTGCCTGTGCAGGCAGCCCTGTGCGCATTTCGATTACCCAGCCCAATGCTTTTTCAACGTTAAAGATGGTTGAGCTGGACGGTACCGTGATTGATGATGAAGACATAGAAGTCACGCGCTATCAGCCGGATCCCGGACTACTCAAATGCAAAAGCAGTCATAAAGAAGAAACCCTGGTCAGCCACTTGCTGAAATCGAATTGCCTGATTACCAGTCAACCGGACTGGGCCACTATCCAGATTCGCTACCAGGGACCAGAGATTGATCGTGCCGCGTTACTTAAATACATCATTAGCTTTCGGCAACACAATGAGTTCCACGAACAATGTGTGGAACGGATCTTTTGCGATATTTTAACGCACTGTAGGCCAACGAAACTGACCGTGAATGCAAGGTATACCCGTCGTGGTGGACTGGATATCAATCCATTTAGGTCAAACTTCGAAGCGCCGTACGCTAATCACCGGCTGGCACGTCAGTAAGCAGGATTGTCTGCTGGCACAAAACGGTACGAGAGGATAGACGCCCCGCTCCAAAGCCACTTAAGCCACGCCACAGGGGACAAGCCCCCTGCATGCCGCGCTTGATAAGTGCAAGAACCAGACTGGCAGGATTACCGTTTACGTTAAATAACAAAAAAGTCACCATTACCGCCTCATTTGGCGTTACTCTGTATACCATCAAGGATTTGCCCGACAGTGCGTCTGACCGGGCAGAGAGTATGTTGTATGAAGCGAAACGTCAGGGACGAAGCCGCGTCATTATTGATCAGGAAACCTACTATGAAAAAAGTGCAGTTAAATCCGGTTGGCTGGATGAGCCAGTTGTCCCAGATCGAAGTCGCACAGTTACAGGATACAACCAACAGTGCCCTTTACGACATGTTCAGAAACTGCTGCCTGGCGGTACTCAATAGTGGCGTGGATGAGGACGATTACGAAGTTTTGTTTGCGCCCTTTGATGACTTCGACATTAAACTTATCCGTCGTGAACGCGGGGTTAAAATAGAACTGATTAATCCGCCCGAAGTGGCGTTTGTGGATGACAAGCTGGTTAAAGGTGTGCATGAGCATTTGTTTGCCGTGCTACGCGACTTGCTGTTTATGGGCAACAAGTATGCCTTTATGCACAAAAGTGCCCCGGCCGAGAGCACTGAAATTACTGACATGGTCTTTGATATGCTGCGCCATTCACAGGCACTTGAAGGCAACGACGAGCTTAACACTATTGTGTGCTGGGGCGGCCACTCTATTAACGAGCCCGAATATAAATATACCAAGGAAGTGGGTTACCAGCTTGGCCTGCGCGAAATGAATATCTGTACAGGTTGTGGTCCCGGCGCCATGAAAGGACCGATGAAAGGTGCCGCCATCGGCCACGCCAAGCAACGCTATAAAACCGGCCGTTACATCGGTATTTCGGAGCCAAGTATCATTGCGGCAGAGCCCCCCAATGCAATTGTTAACGAACTGGTGATCATGCCGGATATTGAAAAGCGGCTTGAAGCCTTCGTCCGTCTGGCGCATGGGATTGTTATTTTTCCCGGCGGCGTAGGCACGGCCGAAGAGTTGCTTTACCTGCTAGGCATTTTGATGAATGACCGTAATGCCCAACAGCCGTTTCCGGTCATTCTTACCGGGCCTGCGGGTTCCGAGGGCTACTTTGAAGCCATTGATGCCTTCATTAAAGCCACGCTGGGTAAGGAAGCCCAGGACAAATACACCATCATTGTTGACGATGCGGTAGAGGTTGCCCGAGTGATGCGCAGCGGACTGGAGCGGGTCAGAAAGTTCCGTGAGGCAATGGGCGATGCATACAGCTATAACTGGTCGTTGAAAATTGATGACACTTTTCAGTTCCCGTTTGTTCCAACCCATGACTCAATGCGCGAACTGGCGCTGCATCAGGACCAGTCGAAAGCGGACTTGGCTGTGGTGCTGCGTAAGGCATTCTCCGGAATTGTGGCAGGGAATGTGAAAGCAGAAGGTATTCGTCAAATTAAGGAACGTGGTCCTTTTGAACTGACCGGCGATCCCTCACTCATGGCTCGCATCGACGATCTGCTCCGGTCATTTGTTGAGCAGCACAGAATGAAGCTTCCGGGGAGTAAATATACGCCTTGTTACACAATTAATCGTGGATAATGGTTAACTCTGCCGCAATTTGGATTCCGTCCGGGTAGCATTTTGGTTACACTGGACGGGATGATTAATTTTACATTGCATTGGTAAGCATGAGTAACAAGGTAATCCGGATCATAATAGCGGGGCTCGCATTCTATGCGTTGTTCGTGTTTCTGGTGATTAAATTTTATCCCGACACGCCGGAAAACATGGATTGGCAGGATCGGGAAGAATACAACAAGGTGCAAATCACTAAGTTGCGGTTAGGAAGTACCCGCGAAGAAGTGCTTGCGCTACTGGGCTCTCCGGACATTACCGAAGCCAAAATGCAAAATGGTACATCGATTCAGGTCATGTTTTATCGCACACAGCACGTGCGTGCTGACGGACTGACAACCCAGGACGAATGCACACCGTTACTGTTTGAAAATGAAAAGCTGATAGCCTGGGGCGATGGCGCTTACCAAAGTTACCAGCAAAGTTAGATGTCTCAGTTTGATGTTGCGGATCTGCATGCACAGATCCACGCAGCAACGGTTTCACTGAAACAACAGTCTTCCCTGGAAACCATCAACGCGTGCCTTCAATGTGCGCAACAGATACAAACGGCGTGCCGGCTTACACCAGACACCGCGCTGGCCTATTTTATCTGTACCCTTCCCGATACCGGCAACTCAGGCACAAAAACCGTTTTGCGTAGTCTCACACTGTTATGCTTGACCAGCCGCCGCGATGCCATAAACGAACACAGCCTGCTTCACCTGATGGCGGCAACATTGCTCGCTTATGCGCTCGCTGAGCACCAAAATTACGCGGCAAAGGGATTGAAAAAACAGCTGCTACAGGCTGGCTTATCACAATGGCTGGGCATTCTGCGGTTATCCAGGTCACTTCGCCATTCCAAAGCGCATCAGTTGCTTCAACACGCATCACTCAATACCTTCGAGCGGCGGGTACTAAGTGCTTGCCACCTGTCTTTGGTTACCCCGCGGATCAGGCCTGCCCTTGCCTTGCGTAATTACATTCAACGCACGCCAACACTTTACCGGCTGATATACCGACAGTGGCTGAGAATGCCAGGCGATGTGTCTAACGGGCACCAGGTCACCACCAGCGACGGTCGGCGTGGTGCAGTGTTATCCACTCAGCGAGAGTATGTGGCGGTGGCATTTAATGAGGGAGACACGACGGTTTGTGAGTGGTTACCTTTGCATCAGGTCTTTCTATTACAGGGGCGGGCGATTTCCTTCGATCAGTGGAAAGTCTTGTTCGCGCGACACGAAAGTGACCTGAGCGTGGCAAATGATCGCCCGTTGTACCCGGTTACCTTTCCGGTGCACCGGCCCCCCAACAGCCTGACTGAGATCATTGATGCTTTGCACGCGCCCGACAGTGATATCG
Source organism: uncultured Alteromonas sp. (assembly GCA_964508695.1). Classification (GTDB taxonomy): domain Bacteria; phylum Pseudomonadota; class Gammaproteobacteria; order Enterobacterales; family Alteromonadaceae; genus Alteromonas. Next base: position 5,473 of record CAZDUT010000104.1, on the reverse strand, counting down.
ATGCGCTGGTTACTCTGATTGATCAAGAGCCATCATTTTCAAGCTTTTTAATGAGTTCGGCGAGCCTTGATAACCGTATGCAACTGCCGGTCAGCTCACTCAAGCAAGCTATTCTGACATTTGGTCTGGCCAGGGTTGGCGATATGCTGGTGCAGCATGCACTGATTCAGCGATTGACGCAGCATCGATTTTTGCTCGATGGCCTGTGTCACCAGTACAGTGTTCTCATGGCCAGCATCGCCGCCCATTTATCGGCAAATGCCATGAGCCGATTCACGCCACAATCGGCCGCGCTGACAGCAACCTTTCTGAGTGCACCGCTTTTTACGCTTGCGGATATCAAAGTTATGAGTCGTCTGCCGTTATCTGACACGAACTATTTCGATCCGAATCATTTGCTGCGCCTTAAGCTCGATACCCGATGGCAAAGCCTTGCCGGCGAACTCGCCAGCGGCTGGCATCAGGAGGCAACATGGCGGGCATTGCTCCATCATGCCGGAAAACCACCCGCTAGTGTGCCCGCTTCATTACGCCGTGAACACTGTATTTTACAGGTGGCGCAAATCCTCGCCCGTCAGTGGCTATTTGGTCACACACCACGTTGCCAACAAACTGAGAATGTGTTGCTAACCGGTTTACATATTCTTGGTGTTGAAGAAAAGCAGGTAACAAGCATTCAGAATAGCGTTGGCGCTCAGCTTGTTTGTCCGCTTGCCGTTTAATGGCGCTAAGCGCAATTCGTTGAATTAACCTCGGCTATTCACTATAAAAATTGGTCTTTGACTATCACTTATAAGGATCATCGTATAAACTACGCGGGATTTTTATCACTGATGTGCGTAAGCGTTTTCAACCCCGATTTCTACTTGCGCACCAGCAGTTTCTAATGGCGCATCAGCACGTCATCGAACAAAAGACCAAACGATTCATACAACAGATTGACCAGAGGATCCCTCCACATGACCCAGCAACGCATAACTGTTATTCGCGGTGATGGCATTGGCCCAGATATTATTAATGCAACGACCCAGATTCTGGATAAAGTAGGTTGCGATTTTGCTTATGATTACGCTGATGCCGGCCTGGTAGCACTGGAAAATCATGGTGAACTGTTGCCTCAGGCAACGCTTGACCTTATTGCTAAGAATAAAATTGCCCTGAAAGGCCCACTGACAACCCCTGTGGGTGAAGGCTTTACATCAATCAACGTTAGCCTGCGTAAACAGTTTAAACTGTACGCGAATGTCCGTCCGGTGTTGTCTTTTAAAGGCACCAAGGCGCGTTATGAAGACATCGATATCATCACTGTACGTGAGAATACCCAGGGCATGTACTCTGGCCTGGGACAGGTTGTTTCTGAAGACGGCAACGAAGCAGAAGCAATGAGTAAAATCACCCGCGAAGGCGCAGAAAAGATTGTGACGTTTGCATATGAAATGGCGCGTCGCGAAGGTCGTAAGAAGGTCACGGCAGTACATAAAGCGAATATCCTGAAATCGACGTCTGGTCTGTTTCTGAAAGTCGCCCGTGAAGTCGCTGAACGCTACCCGGACATTGAATCTACAGAAATGATTGTCGATAACACATGTATGCAGTTGGTGATGAATCCCCATCAGTTTGATGTGATTGTAACGACCAACCTGTTTGGCGACATCATCTCTGACCTGTGTGCCGGCCTTGTGGGCGGACTGGGTATGGCCCCAGGCGCTAATATCGGTGAAGACTGTGCGATTTTTGAGGCTGTTCACGGATCTGCGCCAGACATTGCCGGAAAAAACCTGGCCAATCCAACGTCGGTTATTCTGGCGGCAATTCAAATGCTTGAACATCTGAATATGGGTGAAAAGGCCGAGAAAATCCGCGCCGCACTTAAAGATGTAATTGAGTCGGGCGACCGCACTACCCGTGATTTGGGTGGTCAGGCGGGCACGACCGAGTTTACCCAGGCAATCTTAGAGCGTTTGTAATCACGCTTTTTTATCCCCGACAAGTTAAGTCATATGCCAGTCGCTTCGCGGCTGGCATTTTTTAGTTCTCCCCCCTTACCTAAATGGCTTTTTGCGCTCCCCTGAAATTAAAATGGCAGCCCGGCTTTGCAGGCACGGTAAGCCGACAGTATCCGGCTATCAGTATGTCCTTGTAGCTTTAGCACCGTCGTCCCCCCCCCGGCCTTCTGCAAAAGTGTGTTCGGGAAAAACTCGAACAATGGTCCATTGTGCGGGTAATATACTTGATATGATTTACTTCGTATTTCGTTAACGTTCAGGTGAGTACCTATGTTCATAACCCCCACTAAGCGACGTATGTCGTTACAGAAATCGCTGGTAGATAATTCTTCAGATCCGGCTATGTTAGTTGACGACCGCGGCACTATCGTTGCTGCCAACGCTGACGCGGTGGCGATGTTCCAGCTTCGTGACTCCCAGCACCCCGGCAGTGCTCACCAACTTATTTCAGGTCAGCCGCTGCATCAATTCCTTGAACATAAAGAAGAAATTAAGATTGGGCAGCCAGCCAGGTGTTACCAAATCTCCAAAACAGCTTATCAGGAAGGCAACCGGACTGTTTCTCTGTATTTCTTTAAGGATGTTACCGCGGCGCACCAATTAACTCATATTCATCGCTCGCTCATTGAGGATATGCAAGATGCCGTCTTTGTGTTTGGCGAGGGTGAAAACCTCGTGGTTACCAATCAACGTGCTCAAACCCTGTCTGCCACTGCCTTTAAAAATAATGCCTCAGTTCGTGATCTTATGCGGGGTAACGCCGGACAGGCTGATGCACCAGTCACACTAACGATTGATAACGAGCCTCGCCAGTTTTCTTGTCGCGTATCTTCGTTACGTTACGAGGCTGAAACCTACACCGTACTGCAACTCAGGGATATCACGGATGAATACGCCGCCAACTTGCAACTGACGCAGCTATCGACAGTGGTCAGTAACACCAGCACTTCCGTGCTGATCACAGATGTTCACGGTGGTATTCAGTATGTGAACCCAGGTTTTGAGGCGTTAACAGGGTACTCTTTGGAAGAAGTACTCGGTAAGAAGCCTGGATCATTTTTACAGGGTGCTGCTACCGACAAGGCAACGACCCGGCGTATTTCTGAAAAACTGAAAAGCCAGCAACCGTTTTATGAAGAGTTACTCAACTATGACGTAAATGGCGAGCCTTACTGGATTATCCTGGCAGTGAATCCGACTTACGATAATCAGGGTAAGCACACCGGCTTCGTGGGCGTCAGTTCCGATATCCGCGAAATTAAGGATCAGAACCTTAAACAACTTAATCAGATGGAAGCGATTGACGGGCATTCTGCGGTCATCGAATTTACTGCGGACGGCTCACTGATTCGTTGTAATGAGCACTGCCTTGCACAAACCTCCTACTCGGATACCGCCAGTTTTGGTCGTGCCGTGAATAACCTCTTCAGCCTGATAGACTCTGATGGTTGTAACCGAATCAGAGCCGGTCATTCGGAGCAGGTTATTTTAAAAATTCCTGATGGCGAAAACGTTGTTGTACTCGACTGTATCGTTTCGCCACTGAAAGACTTCAATGGCAATATCGAAAAATTGGTCGTACACGGCAACAACGTGTCTGAAAGAAATACGCTTATCAAAAATACGCACACGGCTATGTCGCAAATCCTTGACCGTATTCAGGGTATCGTTACATCTATTAATGGCGTATCTGAGCAGACCAATTTGTTGGCGCTTAATGCAGCAATAGAAGCAGCGCGGGCCGGAGAAGCAGGCCGAGGTTTCGCGGTTGTCGCCGATGAAGTACGCAAGCTTGCGCATAATTCCAACGAAGCCGCCGATGAAATAGGCGAACTGATTGGGGAAACGAAAAACCACGTCGAGGATCTCGCCACCTTCCTTAACTAAGCCCGACACGCTAAACACTGCTACTTACTGGCGTCTCCGATCACTCGCAAATCGGGCGCCAGTATTACCGTCGGTCCCTCCAAGGTGCCCTCACGATGGCTGTAGCGGGCATCTTTAAAGCTCACGGTGTAACCGCCAGCATGATTTTGCACGATGTCAGCAAACGGATACCGAGACCAACTTAAAAACTGTTTAGCACCTTGGGTGACAGACGCCGCAGTTACAATGTCTGACTGGCGATTATCAGGTATTCGCTGGGACAGCACTAAACGGGTGCTAGCCAGCCAGTCCCATTCACCTTTCTGATAATGGTCGTGGTATCTCACTACGACAATGGATCTAAACGGATTTGCCGCCACAGGTGATACCATGACATCTACGGGTGGCGGCGTGTTCTCCTCACTCAGCCGCGCATCAATATGTTCTGCGACCACCAAGCCTGCAATGTTATTGGCAGCAATATAGCCAAATGCAACCGCCAGTGACCAGCGCGCGACACTTTTGTCAGTCTTGGGTTTGTAACTCACTCGCACTACCGCAATAGCAAGCAGACCCGTATACCACATCACCAGCACCGCCGGGCTCGTCAGATTATTCAGGCTAATAAGCGCACTGGCCGCGAGCCAGAAGATAGCCCATAGCACCTGCTGCCAGCACTTGTTTGATGACACCAAAAACCATGCGCCTCCGAGTATAAGCCATATCCAGGGATCGACAATGAACAGCGTATCACCGTAAAACCAGCGGCTGTCGAACGGCATCAGCAGCCGAATACCGTAATTATTTAACCAATCCAGAAAGGGGTGAGTCAAAACGCCGAGCAAACTGATCCCGTACAGTGGCCAAAATAAAGACTGGTGCGCTCGCGTCGCCGGTTGCGCGGTGCCGGTTAGCCGATCCCAGAGCACCAACCCTGACGCAATGAGCAATGGTAAAATGCCCCAGGCCAAAATACCGTGCGTCCAGCCACGACGGTGCGCCAGAGATGCATATTCCCCGGTCCAGGAAGCCACAATATCAATATCCGGGGCGTTTGCACCAATCAGCAATGCCGCCGTCGCCAGCGGCGCAGCTTTTCGCAATCCTCCCGCAGCAAGCAGCCCGCCGGTAAAGGTATGTGTTAATGGATCCATCGCACCGCTCCAAAAGTCGGGTTAAATCACTGCCTTTTATGCTCTGATAAGGTACTGATAATAGGACATAAAGGGTCAGCACCTTTTTTTATCGTCAGATTGGTGATGAAAACTGGCCAAATTCTGGACTTACCTGATTGCCTGCGCACGCCTACAGTAATCATGTACAAATGGTGTACGAACTGACACAAAGGAATGCGATCATGAGAAAAGTTTTAGCCGCACTGGTATTGTTAAGTGCCACGATGTTTTATCTTCCCCAGGTACAGGCAACCGTCGAGGCAGATGCCGTTGCGACCCCACAACCGGGTATGACAGCACAAAACATGCAGCTTGATTTAAACGCTGCAACGCTCGAGCAACTGCAGGCACTGCCCGGCATTGGTGAAAGCAAAGCTAAAGCGATCATTGAATACCGTGAACGCGTGGGTGGCTTTCTGGAGGTGG
>CAZDUT010000103.1:0-10448 GCA_964508695.1 uncultured Alteromonas sp. | reverse complement strand
GTATCTTTTTGTTCTTTTAAATCAACTAGATAGTAATGACGCTCATTCCACGGCGTATTACTTACCTCTGCCAGCATGTGCGTAAAGTGTCCACCAGGCTCACGCAGAAAGTAAAAATTGACCGGGCTGAAATACATTCCGAGCATGCGTAATTGGCCAAGCAGGTAAACGTCACCTTTTAGTGGTGCACCGTTTAACTCAGACATTTTAATAATTACTGACTTTTCAAGTGGTTGACTTTCATCACCAAGATAATCGGATCGGCGAAATTGTGCCAGTGCAAAGGAACAAGATGAAAAATGTTTAACGTCGTTATTTAAAGCACTCAGCTCACTCAGTTTTAGCCAAAAGAGGTAAATGCGGTAGGAAAACCGATGCTGGGTCGGCACAAAGCGCTGGTGGTAAACATCGCCAAGATAAATGGCACTTTCCATTACAAAGATGCTCCAAATCGCGAGGTTACATCAAGGGCGCTTTTAACGCCGTCTTCATGAAATCCGTTATACCAGTAAGCACCACAAAAATGGAGGTTGTCCTTGCCGCATATTTCATTTCGCCGGCCCTGTGCAATGAGCGATGACTGGCTGAACTGAGGATGATCGTAGGTGTAACGACCGAGGATTTTATCGGGGGCGATGTTATCGGTGTCATTAAGGGTCACGCAGTAAGTTTTGTCTGAGCTGATGCGCTGCAGAATATTCATATTATATGTCACTGTGGCCGGAGCCCCGGCGTTATTGCCTTCGTTACGCAACCGGTAATTCCAACTGGCCCAGGCACCTTTGCGCCTGGGCAGGATGCTGGTGTCTGTGTGAAGCACCACCTCGTTTGACGCATAGGGCAGGGCGCTGAGCACTTCATGTTGCTGCTGGCTGGGGTTATTAAGCATCGCCAGCGCCTGGTCGCTGTGACAGGCAAAAATAACGTGATCGAACAGGCCCTTATAATGTTGTCGCGAGGAAACCTGCCAGCCTTCCTTACCCTTCGTTACGGAAGTCACTGGAGTGGCCAGGCGGATGTTGTCTTTGAAGGGCGCAATCAAGGGGGCGACATACTGGTTCGATCCCCCCTTGATTGTGTACCATTGTGGTCGGTCGGCAACATTTAACAGTCCGTGGTTATTAAAGAACTGCAAAAAGAAAGTAAGCGGAAAGTCACGTGTTTGGGCGAGGGTCGATGACCAAATTGCCGCGCACATCGGTAAAATATAATACTGCGCAAAGTCGTGACTCAGGCCTAATTCGTCTATATAGCTGCCCAGCGTCATTGACGACGTATCCCTGCCGCGGCGCATCAGGTCTTTACAGGCTTTATTGAATTTCAGGATTTCGTTTAGCAGACGCCAGAACCTTGGGCGTACAAGGTTTCTGCGTTGTGCGAACAGGCTATTTAAATCGTGACCATTATATTCAAGGTTGGCGGCCTGACTGACCACAGAAAAGCTCATTTCCGATGGCTGGCTTTCAACACCCAGACTGTTCATTAGTTTGATAAAGTTCGGATACGTCCAGTCGTTGAAAACAATAAAGCCGGTATCAATCGCCAGTGCCCTGTCGCCCTCGCTAACCGTTTTCGTTGCCGTGTGCCCACCAATATAGTCATTGGCCTCGAATACCTCTATATGGTGCTCACGGTGAAGTAAATGTGCACAGGTCAGCCCCGCTATCCCGGTGCCGACAATGGCTATTCGTTGTTTCATGAAAAGACTACCTTACTGCTTATCTCTTAGTGAAATGGACAAAGCACGCTGAATCGGGGTGGGTAAGTTATGCATTATGCGAAGTATTAAGCCAAATAATGTCGGAAAGAAGATACTTCGCTTTTCGTTTTCAATGCCTTTTAACATATCCTTCGCCGCCTCTTCCGCCGTTATCATCATGGGCATTTCGAAATCATTTTGGTCGGTTAACGGCGTTTCAACGAACCCCGGCGACACCGATTGTACGGTAACACCGCGGCGTTCGAGATCCACTTCCAGGCTTTTTGTAAAATAATGCAGCGCCGCCTTACTGGCACCGTACGCTTCAGAACGTGTAAATGGAAATAGTCTTGCCATACTGTCAACGATAACCAGTTGTTTATCATGTCGAAGGTTAGGCAGCAGCCCGTTTACACAATTAATAACACCAAAGAAGTTAGGTTCAAATACCCGACGAAACATATCCGGCTCAAAATCGTCAATATCAACATATTCACAGGTCCCTGCATTCAGTACAGCGATATCGAATGTTTGCTCACGAAGGATATTCTGGGTTTCTGACTCATCTGTCACATCAAAGCGGCACCCTGTTATACGCTCATTTTGCGCAAGCTCATCCAAAGCCTCCTGATTGCGACCGCATGCAATGACTGAGTATCCGTTCTTTGCCGCGTGAAGCGCCAGAGCTTTTCCAATTCCTGACGTGGCGCCAGTAATTAGGATTGTTTTCATTTCGCCAACCTTTGTTTAATTTTACGAATCAGCCAACCAAGCACAGGCACGTGCTCGTAGACCATTTCTCCTACGTCATAATAATCCCGATGGTAGGTGATGCGATCATTACATATACGTAACAGAGTGACGCCGGTTAATGTGATGGGAGTGGGGCGCTTAGAAATGACGAGTGACATGGTCCAGGTGATAACGCAATCTATCTGATTGGGGTTACCCTCACAATGAGCAATATTTTCAATATCGAATTTACATGATTCTGTGTGCTCAAGCAGCTTTGAAAAGTACGTCTTTAGCGACTCGATGCCGGTGTGCGTCGTTAGGGGATCCTGGAATACAACGTCTTCGTCGTACAGTGCATGCAACTGATCAGGCTCTAGGATACCAAGGTCCCGGTATAAGTCGCAGAATCGATCGATTACAGCCATGGGGATACGTGTTTCAGTTTTTTCGTGATTACAGTCAAACTTATTACGAGGATCAATAATTTAGAATCAAGTGTGAAAAGTTTTCACGCGCGATCCAAAATTCTACACGCTGCGTAACGAACCCAGAATCAAATGGCTGTAGTAAAAATGAACAAAGGCGAGCTTCCACTTTTTCCATTATCGGCTCATCTTCTGCAGGGCGGTCGAATGTCACTCAGGATTTTTGAGCCTCGGTACATTCGTATGGTTAAGGAGTCATGCGCGGCAGGGCGGGGCTTTGTGATGTGTATGCTAAATGCCACAGGGGATAAAAATAAGAATGAACACATCTACCCCATTGGAACGTATGCAGAGGTAATTGACTTTGATTTACTCGAAGATGGACTGCTTGGCATAAAGGTTGCTGGTATCCACAGTGTTGAAGTGACGGATGTCCACACCGAGTTTGATGGACTGCGAATTGGGCAGTGTAATCAAATTCAGCCTTGGTGCTGTGATATATCCCCTCAACAAATCGCGCCTATGGATGAGCGGCTTAAAGAAATTTTCGAGCGGTATCACGAGCTGGGAGCCATGTACGATGAGCCAGACTTTACAAATCCCGTCTGGGTTATGCATCGATGGTTAGAATTGCTTCCGGTAGATGCGAGACAGAAGCAGCATTTTTTGCAGCAAAAAGACTGCAAAAAGCTTATGAATTATCTGTCCGCGCTGATTGAGTAATTGCGTAGTAATTGCGTAGTTATGTAAATGTTACACACGCATAGTGTTTGCAACTGTGATTAGACGATTTCTTTACTCCACATCGATAGTGAGTCTGGTAACCAAACGGATAAACGGACGAGTCATATGTTAGTTGGAATTCCTCTGGATCAAAGCAATAACACAGTTAAGCCGAAAGAATGTGCAAATGAAATGTCAGCTTATATTGTTGAAGTAGCACAAACCCGGTGTAAGCGTTCATTTGCAAAAGTTTTCAATTATTTCGCGCCACGACTGCGGTCTTACGCGTTAAAGCAAATGGGTAATGAAGCGTTGGCCATGGAGCTCGTTCAGGACACAATGTCGAATGTTTGGCAAAAAGCGCATTTATTCAATGCTGAGAAAGGCTCACCATCAACGTGGATATTCACAATTGCGCGGAATATTCGGTTTGATATGCTGAGAAAGTTACAGAACCGCAAAGAAGATGTGTGCTCTGACGATTTATGGCCAATTCTTTGTGAACAAACTGCAGACGCCAATGAAGCTTCGCTGGATCAGCAAGTTACACTGGAGCAAATCGGATTTATGTTTGAATCTTTGCCGGTGAAACAAAAGGCAGTCATCGAAGCGATTTACATTGATGGTAAATCCCAACAAGAAGTTGCTGATGAACTTGTTATTCCACTAGGTACAGTTAAATCCAGAACTCGGTTAGCGCTGCAGCGATTGAAGGGAATGCTTCACGATAATGATTAAGTTCCACCCGAGCCCTGAGCAATTAACGATGTTTGCTGAGGGCAGTTTGTCACCTGCGGAATCGTTGATGGTTTCTGCGCATTGCGATATGTGCAGCCGTTGTCAAATGAAGGTGACAGATGAGGTGGAACGCGTTGCGATGGAGTTTGACAAACCGGTCACATCTACGCACACGCAAGATCAGATTTACAAATCAATGTTCGCAAGTATTACGCAGCTTCCTGCGGACGAAGCGAACACCTACACCCGCCAGGGTAACGCCCATATCGAGTTGGATGGCCGCACTTTTATTTTGCCGCGCACCTTACGCCGATATGTAGATTCGATGGGAAACTGGAGCAGTTTGGTTGGCAGACTGTGGCAGGCGCCTGTCGATTTGGGGGCGTGCGGTGTGGCCCATTTTATTTATATGGGGCGGGGGGGAAGCGTACCAGAGCATACTCACCGGGGTAGTGAATACACGCTGGTGGTAAATGGTAAATTCAGTGACGGCATCAATACGTATGATTCGGGTGACTTTATCTACATGGACGGTGAGCACACGCATTCGCCCCACTCAGAGGCCACTGAAGGATGCCTGGTTTTCAGCATCGTAGACCAACCGTTGCACTTTACATCCGGTATAGCCCGCCTGCTTAACCCTTTCAGCCACATCTTCTTTCGCTAGCGCTTCCTCGTTGCGCAATTCGTTTATTACATAGCAATAGTGCCTGGACAGAAATAAAAAAAGCTGCCCATCGGCAGCTTTTTCTCGTTAATTATTTAATTAGCTGATGAAGTCACTGTCAGGGTAGTTTAGCTTCAGCGTTTTCATCGCATTATCACGAAGTTCGTCCAGTCCCAGTTCAGTATAGCTGGAGACCATAATTTCAAGCGCTTGCTGAACCTGGGGTGAGTCAGGGAAGTGCTCAATGACATAGCGCCCACGATTCGCGGCTGCTACGTACGCTTCTCTGCGCATATAAAAACGCGCGATAGCAATTTCATACTTTGCAAGGCGTTCCTTGATATGCAACATGCGCTTGCGGGCATCTGCTGCGTATTTACTATTTGGATACTGCTCAATCAGCCGACGAAAATCGTTAAAGGCCTCCCGGGATTTCGCCGGATCGCGATCCGCACGGTCGATATTCATCAAGTTCTGAAACAGGTTATTGTCTGATTCCATATTAGAAAGACCACGCATGTAGTGTGCATAGTCAACATCCGAATGGTTTGGATTCAGCCGGATAAAACGGTCAATCGTGGCAAGTGTCTCGTCTCTTTTTCCTGATTTGTAGTAGCTGTAAATCAGGTCAAGTTGCACCTGGTGCGAGAGTGGGCCGAATGGGTAACGTGAATCCAGCGTACTCAGTGTGTCGGCGGCAACACTGAAATTTCCGGCTTCCATACTGTTTTTGGCTCTCTCGTATAGCTGCTGTGCGCCCATATTGGCCAGCGCTGCTTTTTCTTCGTCGCTGGAAGAGCTGCAGCCACTCATGCTGAGTGCCGCACCCAATACTAAAGGTGCTAAAATTCGACATGACTTCATAATATTTTTCGATTCCTGCTAAAACAGTAAATTTCTCGCTGCCTGCGGCATGATAAGTGGGCCATTCTAACGATTGAATGCAATATTGACCATACAAAATAACAATACACCCGGTCAGGCACCGTAAAGCTTGTTATAATGGCGTTTTAATTCAACGTTTAGGTGTTATGACGCAGTCCACAGATACAATACTACTCGAAGCGACAGCGGGTTCTGAGCACTTCGGCTTACGGTTAGATCAAGTTTTGGCGGATTTGTTCCCTGATTATTCACGTTCCAGGATGAAAAGCTGGATCCAGGACGGTAGCGTACGCATTGATAATGAGATAGTGACCGTCCCTCGCCATAAAATGCGTGGCGATGAGCACATCAGGATCGACGCCAAAATCGAAGTACAGCTCGAAAGTCAGCCGCAGGATATTGAGCTGGATATTGTTTATGAAGACGACGATATCCTCGTCATTAATAAACCGGCTGATTTGGTTGTTCATCCTGGCGCCGGCAATCCCAGTGGTACAATTCTCAACGCGCTGCTGGCCCATGTCCCAGACATTGATAAGGTTCCTCGCGCGGGCATCGTGCACAGGCTGGACAAAGATACCACTGGACTCATGGTGGTAGCCAAAACTCTGCAGGCGCAGACCCATTTAGTCGAGCAGCTTCAGGGTCGGGTAATGAGCAGAGAGTACGAAGCTCTGGTGATTAACACCATGGTGGCCGGTGGAGCTGTCGATGCACCTATCGGCCGGCATCCGACGAAAAGAACACTGATGGCGGTCAGAGAGTTTGGTAAGCCTGCTGTTACCCACTACCGGGTAATGGAGAAGTTTCGTGCGCATACCCATGTTCGCCTGAAGCTTGAGTCGGGCAGAACCCACCAGATTCGGGTACATATGGCGCACATTAAGCATCCTCTGGCAGGCGATCCCACCTATGGAGGACGTCCCAGGTTACCGAAAGGTGCATCTGCAGAGTGTGTTGATGCCCTACGCGGTTTCCGTCGCCAGGCACTGCATGCAGCGCAGTTATCGTTATATCATCCCCGCACCGGTGAGTGGATGACCTGGCAGGCACCTTTACCGGCGGACATGGTAGCGCTGATCGATGCAGTAAGAACTGACACTAAAGCGCATCAGGAAGACATGTGAGCGATATCCACGTCATCAAACCCGACTGGTCTGGTAAGCATGGCGTGCTTGCCTATACTACGACCCGTTCAGGGGGCGTGAGTAAAGGTAATTTTGAAAGCCTTAATGTAGGCTTACATGTGGGTGACAACCCGCACGATGTTGCCGTGAACCGCCAGAAAATACCTGCTGCGAAGGGGATACACTGGCTTGAGCAGATCCACAGTTCCAGCGTCGTTACGTTGCCAACCAATGAGCGCACTGCGGATGCGGCGATTAGTCGCACGCAGGGCGTATTTTGTGCAGTTATGACAGCCGACTGTGTACCGATACTGGTTTGCAATCACCATGCTACAGAAGTTGCCGCTATTCATGCTGGGTGGAAGGGGCTTGAAAGCGGCATCATTGCCAACACAATTTCAGGTATGCAAAGTCCGGCAGCACAGCTTCAAGCCTGGATTGGCCCGGCTATCAGTGCCCAGTGCTATGAAGTTGACCGGCAGCTGGCGCAACGTTTTGCAGAGGTGCCGAACGCGTTTCGTAATACCGTCCCCGGGAAGGCCCTGCTTGATCTCCCCTGGGTGGCAAGCTGGCAACTCAAGCAGCTTGGCGTGCAGAACGTTGAGCAGTCAGAGCTATGTACATACACCGACGAAGAGCGTTTCTTTTCTCACCGCCGTGCCTCACACCGGGGCGAAAAATCCACAGGTCGGATTGTGAGTGTGATTGGTATAACTAAATACGACTAATTTGCGCCAGGTCAATCATCTGCGCGTTTTATTCCCTCGTTACTTGAATCCTTTCTAAGCAGTACCCATAAATTATGCAGAGACATGAAGGGGATTATTGTCATGCGATTAGACAGGTTTACCAGTAAATTTCAGTTAGCCATTTCAGATGCACAGTCACTCGCATTGGGTCGGGATCATCAGTACATCGAACCCGTTCACTTAATGACCGCGTTGCTGAACCAGCAAGGTGGTTCGGTCAGACCGGTGCTGGATCAAGCTAGTATTAACGTTAATGCACTTCGCTCGGCGTTAGGTGAGGCGGTGGATCATTTGCCGCGGGTTGAAGGCATTGGCGGCGATGTACAGTTAAGCAAGAACAGTGGCATTTTACTGAACTTATGCGACAAGATTGCCCAGCAGCGTAAAGATGAATACATCACTTCTGAAATATTTCTGCTTGCAGCGCTCGAAGATAAAGGTCGGCTTGGCCAGATATTACGAGACTTAAACATCACCAAAGAGAAGATAGAAAAAGCTATCGACACAATGCGTGGCGGTCAAAAAGTCACTGATCCTAATGCCGAGGATGTGCGTCAGGCATTGGAAAAGTACACCACCGATCTTACTGAGCGAGCAGAGCAGGGTAAGCTAGACCCGGTGATTGGCCGGGATGATGAAATTCGCCGCACCGTACAGGTTTTGCAACGCAGAACGAAAAACAATCCTGTGCTTATTGGAGAACCCGGCGTGGGCAAAACGGCCATTGTCGAGGGGCTCGCGCAGCGCATAATTAACGGTGAAGTGCCGGAGGGGCTGAAAGATAAGCGGGTATTGTCACTGGACATGGGCGCGCTGGTCGCGGGGGCTAAGTACCGCGGTGAGTTTGAGGAGCGCCTGAAGGCCGTACTTAACGAGCTGGCCAAGGAAGAGGGGCGGGTGATCCTGTTTATTGACGAGTTACACACCATGGTCGGTGCAGGCAAAACGGAAGGCGCTATGGACGCCGGGAATATGCTTAAACCTGCCCTGGCCAGAGGTGAGCTTCATTGCGTGGGAGCAACCACACTTGATGAGTACCGCAAGTACATTGAAAAAGATGCTGCACTGGAGCGTCGTTTCCAGAAAGTACTCGTGGATGAGCCCAGTGTGGAAGACACTATCGCGATCCTGCGTGGCCTGAAAGAGCGTTACGAACTTCATCATTCTGTGGATATTACTGACCCGGCTATTGTTGCCGCTGCAACCTTATCGCACCGGTATATCAGTGACCGTCAGTTGCCTGATAAAGCCATCGATCTCATTGATGAAGCCGCATCCAGTATCCGTCTTCAGATAGACTCAAAACCGGAAGAAATGGATCGCCTTGAACGTCGGATAATCCAGCTGAAGCTGGAAGAGCAGGCTTTGGCAAAAGAAACCGATGAAGCCAGCCACAAGCGATTAGAAATTATCGAGCTTGAACGGGAGCAGGCGGAAAATAAATACGCAGAACTGGAGAAAGTCTGGCACAGCGAAAAAGAAGCTATGCAGGGCACCCAGTCTATCAAGTCTGAACTGGAGCAGGCCAAACTGGATTTGGAGATCGCTCGCCGTGCTTCGGACCTAAATCGTATGTCAGAGTTACAATATGGTCGCATCCCCGAGTTGGAGGCGAGACTGGAGCGTGCCTCTGAAAACGAAAATGTGGAAACCCAGTTGCTCAAAAATAAGGTGACTGACGCAGAAATTGCCGATGTGCTTTCGCGCTGGACGGGCATTCCGGTGTCCAAGATGCTGGAAGGCGAGCGGGAAAAGTTGCTGCGGATGGAAGAAGTTCTGCATAAACGGGTTGTCGGACAGGATGAGGCGGTTACGTCAGTTGCCAATGCGATACGCCGTTCCCGCGCAGGCCTTGCCGATCCCAATCGGCCGATAGGCTCCTTTTTGTTCCTCGGCCCGACCGGCGTAGGTAAGACAGAACTGTGTAAGGCTCTGGCTGGTTTTATGTTTGATACCGAAGATGCCATGATACGCATAGATATGTCTGAATTTATGGAAAAGCATTCGGTTGCCAGATTGGTAGGTGCGCCGCCCGGATACGTGGGCTATGAAGAGGGTGGTTATCTGACTGAAGCAGTCCGTCGCAAGCCTTACTCGGTGATCCTGCTGGATGAGGTCGAAAAAGCGCACCCTGATGTTTTTAATATCTTACTCCAGGTCCTGGATGATGGCCGCCTGACGGATGGTCAGGGACGTACCGTCGACTTTAAAAACTCCGTGGTCATTATGACTTCAAACCTGGGCTCGGATATTATTCAGGACAAACACCGCGAAAGTCAGTATGAAGAGATGAAATCTATGGTCATGGAGGTGGTGGGACAACATTTCCGGCCGGAATTTATTAACCGGGTAGATGATATCGTGGTCTTTCATCCTCTGGGTAAAGAGCAAATCAAGTCAATCGCCAAAATTCAGCTGGCTTCTTTGCGGGCCCGACTGACAGACAAAGGTTACAAGCTGGAGCTATCGGGGGGGGCACTGGATAAGCTGGCTGAAGCCGGGTTTGATCCTGTGTTTGGCGCAAGACCACTCAAACGTGCCATTCAGGTGCAAATTGAAAACCCACTGGCCCAGCGCTTGCTGTCAGGGGATATCGTCCCAGAATAAACCATCCGGGTGGATGTTGATGGTGAAATTCTGACGATACAATAGGCAGGAAACAGGCACCAGGCGCGAGCCTGGTGTCCGTTATTATTTCTT
>CAZDUT010000102.1:0-10515 GCA_964508695.1 uncultured Alteromonas sp. | reverse complement strand
CACTTGGATTGAGGCCAATGGTCAGGTGCTCTTTGATAATAAAGAGCCCATTAAAATGATAGGCATGGTCACCGACATCACCCGACAACGCAAACTCGAGTCATCACTTAAGTTTGCAGTGAAAGAGCTGCAAGAGGCCAACGACAAGAAAAATGACTTTCTGGCAACCCTGGGGCATGAAATTCGCAACCCGCTTGCCTCAATCAGTGCTGCAGTTCAGATCATTGACCACGACAACAGCAAGCTCGACTGGGCGCTGAAGACCATGAAAAGTAATGTGAACCTGGTGTCATCCCTGCTTGATGAGTTGCTTGATTTAACCCGCATATCGCGCGGCGAGGTCAGGCTTGAAAAGTCCATGGTTAACGTGAATAAATTGCTTGAAGAAGTGGTCGAGAACTTCGCATCATCGATAGAGCAACATAAACAGTCACTGCGCCTGACCTTGCCTGATGATGTAATCATCGCTCATCTGGATCGCGTCAGAATTCAGCAGGTTATCAACAATATTATCAATAATGCGTCAAAATTTACGCCCGAAAATGGCAGTATTGACGTTGAAATGGTAGCGCATGAGAAAGAGCTGACCATTAACGTTCAGGATACCGGTATTGGCTTAGATATGCGTTTCCGGGAAAAGGTCTTTGAAGCTTTTCAGCAGGTAAAAGGTAAAAGTACCCGAACCAACACTGGCCTGGGTATTGGCCTGTCATTGGTAAAACAAATTGCGGAACTGCACCACGGCTCCGTCTCTATCTTTAGTGAAGGCGAGAACAAAGGAACCTGTGTGTCTTTGACGCTGCCTTTCACACCTGTACCGTTAGGCACTGGCGGAACACCCAAGCTGGTGGCTGGCGCGACGGCCAGTGATCCATCTCACCTTAAGAAGTTACGTGTCATGCTGGTAGATGACAATGAGACCGTATCAGATGGCCTTGCGATGATCCTCAATATCAAAGGCTGTGAGGTAGATGTATTTAATAGTGGTAAGGAGGCCCTGGACAACGTCACGCGCTTCAAACCCAATGTTGCATTACTGGATATTGGCCTGCCTGATATGAGCGGTACCGACCTGATTAAGCGGCTTAAGCCAGAGGTGCCAGACAACACACTGTTTCTGGCAATCACCGGTTATGGCCATGAAGAGGCGAGACGCAGCACCAAAGCGGCGGGTTTTGACGGGCACTTTAATAAGCCGGTTCAGTTAGAAACCATCCTGGCTGAACTGGAGAAGTTTGCCAGTACCCTAGCGTCTTAATCATTATAAGCGCTTCGCTCACTGCGGTGAGTGAAGCGCTATCCCATTTCACCACTCGCTTTCGTCACACGGACTTCGTCGACCAGTGGCATAAGATCGTCGAGGCTCAGCGGTTTCACCAGGTGGTGATGAAAGCCTGATTCCCGCGAGCGTCGGATATGTTCGGGTTGTCCCCACCCCGTTTGGGCAACAAACAGGGCGTGTTCCAGCTGTGCATTTTTACGCAGCGCGATGCATAAATCATAGCCATTCATGCCGGGCATACCGATATCCAGCAGCACCAAATCCGGGGTAAATGCCGTTACTGCCTCAAGTGCCGAAGGACCGTCTTCGACCACGACAACCTTGCAGCCTTTAGCCTCTAACAACCAACCCATACTGATCGCTGCGTCCTGATTGTCGTCGGCAATGAGCACATGAATCGGGCTATTTTCACTTTCAGGCTCCGGTAATAACGCGGCTTTTCCAGCTTGAACGGGTGGCGCTATTTGCGGCAGACGCACGGTAAAACACGCGCCTTTTGCAGTCCCCTCACTCTCCACCGTGACGCTGCCCTGATGCATTTCAATCAAGCGTTTTACCAGTGTCAGGCCAATGCCCAGGCCGCCTTGAGATCGCTCCAGCTCGACATCAACCTGTGAAAACATCTCAAATATATTATCCAGCTTGGATACCGGTATGCCACTTCCGTTATCAGCAATGGCAACACATACATCGCCACTTTGCTCTGACAACGTGATAGTGATAGCGCCATGGTTATCGGTGTACTTCGCGGCATTGTTAATAATGTTAGAGAACACCTGGGACAACCGGATAGCATCCCCGCTGACCCACAGCTCGTCATCCAGCCTGGTGATAGTGAGCGCATGCTGGCGCTCCTCTATTAACGGCTGTACCGTCTCGATGGCAGCCTCCAGTATCTGACTGACATTTACCGGTGCCAGATCTAAGCGGATTTTACCGCGCGTTATCCGCGATACATCCATCAGATCATCCACCAATCGGATCATTTGCTGAACATGTCGCTCAACCAGATTGACTGCGGTGTCTTTTTGCTTTCTATCAAAATCATCCAGCTGAATAATCTTTACCGCATTACTGATAGGCGCCAGAGGATTGCGTAATTCGTGGGCAAGTGTCGCCAGAAATTCGTCTTTTCGTTGATCAGCTTCCTGAAGCGCATCAATGGCATTGCGCTCAAGCGTGACGTCAACGCCCACACCAGGAAACCGCAGCGCATTGCCTACTTTGTCAAACATGACCCGGCCCCGGAAGGACCCCCAGCGAATACTGCCGTCCCGTTGGACAATCCGGAACTCCTGATCATAGGGGACACCGCGCTCGATGCTGTCACTGATTGCCTGTTGCACGCGCGCGACATCTTCCTGATGGATGGACTGCCTCGGCGTTTCAATAGGCACACCGGCTTCTGCTTCATCCGGCGTCAGGTTAAACAATTCTCCAAGACGCTCGTCGGCGGTAAAAACGTTGTTTTTTACGTCCCAGTCCCAAATCCCGAAACTGTGCGACGCTTCAAGCGCCAGCCGTCGTCTGGCATCCGCCTGCTTTGCCATTTCTTCTGCTTCACGACGCTCTGTGACGTCTCGCGTAGAGCCTGCAACCGCTTCCACATTACCATCATTGCCAATCACCGGAACTAAGATATAGTCGTAAATACGCCTTCCGTGTGTGCCCGTAAAAGGCACATCGCCGCGAATAGGTTGTTTTGTCGCGATAACCTGGCGGATCTCCCGCATGTGCATTTCGGCTTGCCAGGGTTCATAACCCAACTCAAAACAGTTTTTCCCTATCGCTTCCTCCCAACTCATGCCCCACACGGTAAGTAGTGCATCATTGGCATAGGTAAACCGGCCATCCAGGTCAAAGATATACAGGTGGTCAAATGTGTTGGACAACGCCGTTTCGTACAACCGCCGCTGGCGGTTTAATTGTTCCGCATTTTCTGACAGCGCGGACTCTGCCCGCAGGCGCGCCTGGTTTTGCTGAATACGTTCTATCACGATGGCAGCCGTCCGCGACAAAGCATCAATAACCTGCGTATCTGATTCATTCGGCTGAATGGGGTCGGCGTAATACACACCAAATGTGCCAAGCACAGTTTTATTTTCGGTTGAAAAAATGGGCGTGCACCAAAGTGCATGCAAATCCTGCTCTATACAGCGTGAGGTGAAATCCTGCCACTTGTCCGTCAGGGCTAGGTTCTGCACGGTAACAGGTTTACGCAACTGTGCGCTTAGCCCGCAAGGCGTGGTATCGGCGTCAAGCTCATGCTCTCGCAGCCAGTGCGCAAGTGAAACAGGAAGTTTGGGCGCGACCACATCTGACTGGAGCGTCTCGTTGTCGCCATTTAAGGTGATGACTGCAATAGCGCCGTCACTGGACTGTCGTTCAACCGCATCGGCTAAAATTGCCAGTACATCTTCCAGCGGTGCGCCACTGAGCGCTTCACTTAACGCGTTGCGTTGTCCTGAGGCTATCACCTCAAGCCGGCGATTTATCGTGCTTTCGCTGAATACCAGACACAATTCATTATTATTGACCGGAAATACTCTGACGGAATACCAGACTTGATGAGGACCAAAAGGTGCCTCTATTTTCCCGGTCTTTCCGGTTTGTTTAACTTGTCGGTAGGTTTGCTCAAAAACAGTGCCCAGGGATTCCGGAAAAATATCGAAAAAACGACGTCCAAGCGCACTGGTTTTATCAACACCCGTAATCTTCTGCGCAAGGTCGCTCATATATGAAAGACACCATGCATCATCTATAAAGATAATGGCATCTGAAATATTTTCGATTAAGGCTGTCAGCGTAGACTGCTGCGTATCTACTTTTTCACTTTCTGTTGTATGCACGCTGCGTTGCATCTCCATGCGATCGTAACCGGGTGCTTACTCATACTAATGGAAGGCTGTATCAGATGAAACTTATTTAACTTAACGCGGCAACCTGTGTGCCAAAAATCATGAAACACCATCACCCGCCGCAGGCGCAGGCCGGCGATGATGTTTGCCCTGTGGCAGGGCTATGATGCAGGCTTTATTTTCAGCAATTTGCCATCTGAAGCATCGGTAAGCACGTAAATAAACCCGTCCGGCCCCACATCCACGTCACGGATCCGCTCATTCCGATCTTTCAGGTATTCATGTTGATTGCCGGGTTGTCCATTATTCATTTCTATTCGGCGCAGGTGAGTAAATTTGAGCGCCCCCACTAACAAGTCACCGTCCCAGTCTGCGAACGGCTTACCCTGATAAAACACCATGCCGCTGGGTGCGATTGACGGATCCCAGTAAAGTACCGGCTGTTCCATCCCCGCCATCCGGGTTTTATCGGAAATGATATCGCCGTCGTAATCGATACCATAGGTGATCTTCGGCCACCCATAGTTGGCGCCTTTTTTCAGCAGGTTAACTTCATCGCCGCCCTTTGGCCCATGTTCCATCGCCCAAACGGCACCGCTGTACGGATGCACAGTCAGCCCCTGTACGTTGCGGTGACCATAGCTGTAGACTTCCGGTGCCCCTCCCTGCACAAACGGGTTGTCGTCAGGCACACTGCCGTCTTTATTTACGCGCACAATTTTCCCGAAATGGTTATCCGTATTTTGCGCTTCGTCCATGTATTTATAGCGATCGCCAAGGGCAATAAATAACTGGTCCGCGTTATCAAACGCCAGTCGACAACCAAAATGGAAACCGTTATCCACCAAAGGCGCAGCGGTAAACACCGTTTGTAAGTTAGCAATGCCCGCCTTGGTTAGCGTTGCTTTCGCAACACTGGAACTGTTCCCCCCGTCACCGGCTTTGGAATAACAAAAGTAAATGGTCTGGTTATCGGCGAAGTCAGGGTCCAGTGCGATATCCAGCATGCCGCCCTGGTTTATCGCGGCAACCTCTGGCACTCCCTTTAGCGGCTGACTGAGTCCCTGCGCCTGTGAGTACAGGCGAATGGCCCCTGAACGTTCCGTCACTATCACCCGACCATCTGGCAGGAAGGCCATTCCCCAGGGATGATTCAGGCCCGACGCCAGTTCTTCGACAGTGACGTCCTGCGCGTACGACGTGCTGACAGCCCCCATAACTGCGAGGCCGCCAACAACATATCCCGATAATTTTTTCTGCATCAAATCAACTTACTCCGGTAACATAGCACGTAACATCCATGCTGTTTTTTCATGAACACGCATGCGATCCGACACCAAGGCTGCCGTTGACTCGTCGTCTGCATCCTGTGCCAGTTTTAACACTTCACGACTGGTTTTCACCACCTGCTCGTGACCGTGGCACAACAGTCGCACCATTTCTGTCGCTTCGGGTACGCCATCCACTTCTTCAATTGAACTCAACCGGGTAAACGCCTTGTAAGTCCCTGGCGCAGGAACCCCCAGGGTACGGATACGCTCAGCAATTTCGTCAACGGCTTCTGCCAGTTCGGTATAGTGCTCTTCGAACATCAAATGGAGCTCGCGAAACTGCGGTCCGGTCACGTTCCAGTGAAAGTTGTGGGTTTGCAGATAGAGCGTATAGGAGTCCGCTAACAGCTTAGCGATACCATTTGCAATATCATTACGATCCCCTTCAGAAATACCAATATCAATCTTTGCCATGTTTTCCTCCTGTCTTTTTTTAAGAATAAACCGATTAAGAAGAAAAAATAAAATCTATATTTTAGATTATAAGAATTGAGATAACCGGACCATGATTCGGCCCGGGTTCGAGGTGCGCCCGCAGGACGAGCAACCCACTTTAATGATTATGGCGGTGTTTGTGCTCTGACCGGCCTGTGTCAGCCGGTGTCACCCGAACCTGCGTAGTCACTGTCTCGCCATCGTTAAAGCGTAGCGTAAGCGCAAAGTTTTCGCCTGCCGCCAAGGCGTTTTTCAACCCCATCAACATAATGTGGTACCCACCACGCGTTAGCGCCTGGCTGTCTCCCGGTGAAATGGTGAGACCTTCTGACACCTCTCGCATTCGCATCATGTCGCCATCCATCTCGGTAGTGTGTAGCTGCGCATCTTTGGCAACAGCGGCGTCAACGCTCACAGATTTTAGCAAACGTGGTGTATCGCCGGTATTGGTGAGTGTCAGATACACCGCAGCGGTTTCCGCCATAGGGTATGTGGCGGCCGCACGGACATCATCAATTTGCAGCTTGCTGGCGACTGCTCCCGCAGCTGCGGTTGTCAAACTTATAAGAACCAAGAGCTTGAGTATGAAACGCATTGCTTTTCCTTACATACCAGAGGACTACAGCAGTGTACGGGAGCAATACGAATG
This sequence comes from uncultured Alteromonas sp., assembly GCA_964508695.1. GTDB lineage: Bacteria > Pseudomonadota > Gammaproteobacteria > Enterobacterales > Alteromonadaceae > Alteromonas. Next base: position 3,960 of record CAZDUT010000102.1, on the reverse strand, counting down.
TGGAAAGGGGGAAGATGGTGCCGACTGCCGGAATCGAACTGGCGACCTACTGATTACAAGTCAGTTGCTCTACCAACTGAGCTAAGTCGGCACCGAAAACAATGCGCTGCCTAAGCAGCGCTGCGTATTTTAGCCAAGCAGTTCGGGTTGTCAAGCACCGCCTACTGATGTTGCAGTCGACGCGCCTCATTTTCGAGCTTGGGAAAATACTCCAAGGGCAAATACTGACCCAATGCACTGAGCTTTTCACCCAGCGCCGGGTAGTCGGCAGCGCCAACATTAATATGCCCCATTTTACGCTTAGCGCGAACCGACTTACCGTACCAGTGAAGGTGGCAACCACTGATGCTCAGGAGCTCACGGGAAAATGCCCCACAACCAATAATATTAACCATTGCGTTAATGCCTACCGCAGAGACATCGCCCAGTGGCAGGCCACACACGGCACGCAGATGATTTTCGAACTGGCTGGTGACACTACCAGACTGTGTCCAGTGGCCTGAGTTGTGAACACGGGGGGCAAGCTCGTTGACCAGCAGGGTATCACCGCACTGGAACAGCTCAACCGCAAGCACGCCCACATAATCCATCCCCGTCGCGAGGGTTTCAAAAATGTGTGTCGCCCGCTTCTGAAGCTCATCATCCACTTTAGGTGCCGGCGCCACAGATACGTGCAACTGGCCCTGATAATGCAGGTTTTCGGCTAATGGGTAGGTGTGTATATTGCCATTTTTGTCACGCACCCCAATGATGGACAACTCACGGTCAAAATCCACCATTTGCTCGGCAATGAGGGGCACCGTGTTCAAATCCAGGCCCGCCAATTCGTGTTTGAGTTCATCAAGGTTGCTTTTGCTTGCCAGGCGCCACTGCCCGTAACCGTCATAGCCATCCCGGCTGGCTTTGATGATCAGCCGCTCGCCCAGAGCATCCACACAGCCATCAAGCTCATCCAGCGAACGGATGACCTGGTGGGCACAGTTCGGCACATGCAGGCTATCCAGCAAACTCTTCTCACGCACCCGGTCTGCCCCAACCAGAATACTGTCAATCGACGGCATCAGTTTACCGGTGGCCGCGGCCTGCTCGAGCAGACGCTCAGGCACGTGCTCAAACTCAACGGTAAGCGCGTCAGCGGCGTCTATGGCCTCGGCTAAATTCTCTTCCAGCGGCTGCTTTGACACCGGGTGCACAACGCTGTCGTCTTTAACATCGACTGCCTGTACCTCAATACCCAGCGGACTGCCTGCCAGATACATCATTTGGGCAAGCTGACCGGCCCCATATACAAGCACTCTCATTCATCGAGCTCCAGATTTGCGTTGGCCAATACGGTATCAGTTTGTTTTTTTCGAAACGCAATAATGGCATCCCGCACGCTGTCATCCTGCAGGGCCACAACCTGCGCCGCCAGCAGTCCTGCGTTTGCAGCACCGGCTTCGCCGATTGCCAACGTGCCGACCGCTACACCTTTGGGCATCTGCACGATGGACAGCAAAGAGTCCAGTCCACTTAATGCTTTGGATTTGACCGGACAACCGAAAACCGGCAGATGGGTGTGCGCGGCAATCATACCGGGTAAGTGGGCGGCTCCGCCGGCTCCTGCAATAATCGCACTAAAGCCTTCATCGGCTGCCGATTCAGCAAATTCAACCAGCAGGTTGGGTGTACGGTGCGCCGATACGACGCGGGCGTCAAAGGCCACACCAAACTCTTTAAGCATTTTGGCGGCCTGCTGCATGGTAGGCCAGTCTGACGTCGACCCCATTACTATCGCGACTTTTGCCATTTACTCATCCTCAACAGGGGGTTAATAACGCAAGTGATGGATAAAACGAATTTTGCCGCTGCCCTGTGATTAGCCATTGCCTTTTAACAACAGCCCGGATCCAGTAACACCGCCACCACCATTCACTTTTGGTCGTCGGAAAGCGCGAGATTGTAGCGTAAAAACCGCCCAGATCCCAGTCAGCACAGATGGATCTTTTTGCTATGAGACACGGCGCGAGCCTGCTGATGCCCTGTACTGCCAGTCGGCCTCTCAGGCCCGGCGGCGCAGGGTGTGGGCAACAGGGGGAGCCAATGCGTTGACCGCCGTACCGGCCAACGCGCATAACAACAGGATTATCAGATTTGATTTACGGTACGGCGTCACTGACAGATAATCCTCAGTCGCCCGCCTCGTTGTCAGCCATGTAGTCCAGCGTCAGATTCAGCAGTAACCGTACGCCCAGACTCATACCTTCATCATCGACATAAAAGTCAGGTGTGTGGTGCGCTGGCGACGCTTCTTCCGGTACGTCTTTTGGTTTTCCGCCGACCCACACATACAGCCCAGGAATTTTTTCCTGAAAGAACGAAAAGTCTTCGGCTCCGGTAACCGGTTTAGACAATATCGCGTTTTCTGGCCCTGCCGTACGCTGCAAGGTCGGTAGCATCGCCTGTGTGAGTTCAGGGTCGTTATAGGTAATCGGGTAAGAGTAATCCAGTGGTAGTGTTAGCTCTGCCTCGGCCCCCATACTTTCTGCAATCCCCTTTACCTTACGCGGCATGGCCTCGTAAATGTGCTCACGTGCCGCCTTATTGAGAGTGCGGATAGTCCCGACCAGCTCGACCTGCTCAGGAATAATATTGGAGCGGTTTCCGCCATGAATAGATCCGACAGTGACCACGGCCGCATCGTCGATGACCTTGATCTCGCGGCTCACGATTGTTTGCAATGCCATGACCATTTGCGCGGCGGTGACAATAGGATCAACGCTTTTCCACGGGTATGCACCGTGCGCCTGCTGTCCATTGATCACGATTTTAAAGGGATCGACTGCCGCCATCGTGCCACCCGGGTTATAGCGGACTGTGCCGACATCAGTATTTGCGCTTATGTGTAAGCCGAAAATCACATCAACATCAGGGTTTTTCAGCACGCCTTCTTTCACCATGACTTCCGCACCGCCCACTTCACCGGGAGGCGCGCCCTCTTCAGCGGGCTGAAAAATAAATTTCACTTTACCGCGAAGCTGGTCTTTAACATCGGTAAGCACTTTGGCAGCGCCCATCAGCATCGCCATGTGGGTGTCATGTCCACACGCGTGCATTACCGGCACGGTTTCACCGTTGTATTCACCGGTTTGCGTGGATTTGTAAGGCAAATCGTTACGTTCCTTGACCGGTAATGCATCCATGTCCGCGCGTAACCCGACAACTGGTCCGGGCTTGCCACTGTCCAGTACAGCAACCACACCGGTCTTCGCCACCCCTGTGGTCACCTCCAGCCCCAGTGATTTCAGGTAATCGGCAATGTATTCTGCGGTTTCAAATTCACGGTTAGACAGCTCCGGGAATTCATGAAAATGGTGACGCCATTTAATCACGTCGTCCTGTACTTGCTGGGCACGCTGGTCGACATCGACATCAGCGGCTGCCGTAGCGCTAAAGGTCAGTATGGCGGTAGTAAGCAGTGTTCGTAACATAGTTCTCTCTTATTGGTCATTACCCTGTCTCCAGCCTACTTCATAATGGCGTTAATACCAATTTATACCTGTCTGATTACGTCGGTATGACGCCATAACGCTGGCTGCATACCGGTGAAACGTTGCGCCAGGAGTTCACCGGTCAATACCAGACAACAGTTGCAGAGTGACAGAGAAATAAAAAAAGGCCGCTTGCGCGGCCTTTTTATTTACATCAGACGGTTAGCTTTTCTGACGCCGCATGGCATCGAAAAACTCGTCATTTGTCTTGGTCATTGAGAGTTTGCTGATGAGAAACTCAATCGCATCAATTTCCGACATCTCATGAACGATTTTACGCAGGATCCACATCTTCTGAAGTTCGTCCGGCTTGGTCAGCAACTCTTCGCGACGTGTGCCTGAGCGGTTAAAGTCAATGGCCGGGAACACACGCTTTTCTGCAATCTTACGATGCAGGTGCATTTCCATGTTGCCGGTACCTTTAAACTCT
>CAZDUT010000101.1:0-10572 GCA_964508695.1 uncultured Alteromonas sp. | reverse complement strand
AAGTTTTACAGGACGGGGTAGATATCATTATAGGCACGACCGGCCGCATTCTTGATTACTACAAGCAGAATGTGTTCACCCTGAACAATATTCAGGTAGCGGTACTTGATGAAGCCGACCGCATGTTTGATTTAGGTTTTATTAAGGACATCCGCTTTTTGTTCCGCCGGATGCCTCCTGCCGCTGAACGTTTGAGCATGTTGTTCTCTGCGACCTTAAGTTACCGGGTTCAGGAACTGGCTTATGAACACATGAATAATCCTACGCATGTCCAGGTAGAGCCTGAGCAAAAAACGGCGAGCAGGGTGAAAGAGGAGCTTTTCTACCCGTCTGATGAAGACAAAATGCTGCTACTTCTCACGCTGATGGAAGAAGAGTGGCCAGAAAAAGCCATTGTGTTTGCCAACACCAAAACGGGTTGTGAACGGGTTAACGACTGGCTGGCCACCGATGGTCACCGGGTTGGGTTACTCAGTGGCGACGTACCGCAGAAAAAACGCCTGTCGATCCTCGATGACTTTTCCAAAGGCAATCTTGACGTACTGGTCGCGACCGATGTGGCTGCTCGCGGATTGCATATTGAGGCTGTCACACATGTGTTTAACTATGATCTGCCTGACGACGCCGAAGATTATGTGCATCGCATTGGACGGACCGGCCGTGCCGGTAAGAGTGGCCATGCAATCAGCTTCGCCTGTGAAAAGTATGCGTTAAACCTGCCCGCCATCGAGCAGTACATTCAGCATGCAATTCCGGTCACCGATTACGACCGCACCGCGCTGCTGGAGGATGTCAAAACGCCCAAGCCTCGTCGCCGGCGTACGCCTAACACGCGCAACTCGCAACGGCGTGGACGCGGCGGTCGTGGCAAGCCTACCAATAAGAAGCAAAACGGATAGTCAGCCATGGAACAGGCGGCGCTAGCGAGCTCTCCAGCCACTCAGGGTGAGTACTACGCCGCCGTCGATCTTGGCTCAAACAGCTTCCACATGGTGGTGGTGCACGTGGTAAATGGCAGCGTGCAGATTATCGGTAAAATCAAACAAAAGGTACGCTTGGCAGCGGGTCTGAACGATCAGATGATGCTGGACGATGACAGCATGCAGCGCGGCTGGGCGTGTTTGCAGACGTTTGCTGAGCGACTGCAGGATATTCCTTCCTCAAATATCCGTGTGGTCGCCACCGCCACGCTTCGCCTGGCGGCCAATGCCAGTAAATTTATCGAAAAAGCGGAAACCATTCTCAATCACCGGCTGAATGTCATCAGTGGTGAAGAGGAAGCCCGACAAATATATCTGGGAGTGGCCTATACATCGGCCAATCAGGGTAATTCTTTGGTTATTGACATTGGCGGCGCCAGCACTGAGGTGATCATTGGTAACGATATGACACCGATGCACCTTAAGAGCCTGGATATGGGCTGTGTAACGTTTATGGAGCGTTACTTTGTGGATGGCCGGATTACCGCCAAAGAGTTCGACAATGCGATTGCCGCTGCCCATCAGCAAATCGACAGCTGTGCGGATGCCTTTTTGTGCTTTGACTGGGAAAACTGTCTGGGTGCATCCGGTACCCCGCAGGCCATTACCGAGATCCTGGTCGCACAGGGGATCAGTGATGCTATCCGGCTTGATTACCTTTATCACTTAAAGCAGCAGTGTATCGACGATGCACACATTGATAAGTTAACCATTGAAGGGCTTGAGGACAATCGACGTCCTATTTTTCCCAGTGGCCTGGCCATTCTTATTGCGCTGTTTGAGGCACTAAAACTTGGCACGATGAATATAGCCGGTGGCGCACTGCGTGAAGGCCTGATTTACGGCATGCTCGACAATCTGCAAAAAAATGACCGCCGGACGCAGACACTCAATCAAGTCATGACCCGCTTTCATATCGATATTGCCCACGCGAATATGGTGACGGGCGTGGCGTTAAAGCTGTGTCATCAGTTATGTGCACAAAGCCAGATATGTCACCTGGATACAGAGTCTATTTTAGAAGCCGCGGCCACGTTGCATGAAACCGGGTTACATATCGAGTACAAAAAGCATCATCAGCACGGTGCGTACATATTGTCGCATATTGACATGCCCGGCTACACGCAGCTGCAGCGCAGTGCAATCCGTGATCTGGTCGGCCAGCACCGTCTCGCCGTCGATGTCGCGGTTTTTGATAATTACCACGATGATGTCAGGCCGATGCTTCTGGGCCTGCTACGGCTGCTCAGGGTCGCTGTGGTGGTCTGTCTGCGACGACAAAACAAGCATTTGCCGGATATCAGGCTGTACGTGGACGGCGATACCTGGACGGTCCGGTTCCCGGATGGCTGGCTGAAGTCCCACCCGCTCATTAATGCCGAGCTTGCTAATGAGTGCTGGCTGCAGCACCGCGCCGGATGGGAACTACACTGTAAGTAACGACTTACTTCTTCAGAAGCGCTGCCGCTTGGGGCGCGAAGTAAGTCAGAATGCCATCTGCCCCCGCTCGTTTAAAGCTCAGCAACGACTCCAGAATGACCTGATCGGCATCCAGCCAGCCATTGGCAAATGCCGCCTGATGCATGGCGTACTCACCACTCACCTGATAGGCAAATGTGGGGACCTGCATTTCCTGTTTGCAACGCCTGACAATGTCGAGGTAAGGCATACCCGGCTTAACCATCACCATATCGGCCCCTTCTTCAATGTCCAGAGCAATTTCTGACATGGCTTCGTCGCTATTGGCCGGATCCATCTGGTATGTCTTTTTGTCACCACCTTTGATGTTTGCGGCCGAGCCCACCGCATCTCTGAAGGGCCCATAATAACTGGAGGCGTATTTAGCAGAATATGCCATGATGCAGGTATTCTGATAATCGGCGGCCTCCAGGGCATCGCGGATAGCCTTGATTCGACCGTCCATCATATCGGAAGGTGCCACGATATCAGCACCTGCTTTGGCATGAGACAGCGCTTGCTTTACCAGTACGTCGACGGTTTCATCATTCATCACATAACCGTTATCATCGACCAGACCGTCCTGACCATGACTGGTAAAGGGATCCAGCGCAACATCAGACATTAACAGCAAATCCGGGTAAGCCTGCTTTAGCGCGCGCATCGCCTGTTGTGCCAGTCCCTCAGGATTAAATGCTTCACTGGCACACTCGGATTTGGCGTCAGACGGCGTAACCGGAAAGATTGCCAGCGTGGTGATCCCTAAGTCAATCCACGCTTTTGCATCGGCAATCAGCGCATCAATCGACAAGCGCTCTATACCAGGCATCGACGGGACTGCCTCGCGCTGGCCTTTCCCGGGCAGAACAAATACCGGGTATATCAGATCTGCCGCCGAGAGTGCGCTCTGGGCAACCAGCGAGCGCAGTCCTGGCTTTGCACGTAGACGGCGCATTCTGCGGGCGGGATACTTTGAGTGGGTCATAACTGTTCCGAATGTAGTTGTTGAGAATGTACCTGATTGCGGCCGGCCTGCTTGGCAAGATACAGCTGCTTGTCAGCAAACTTGAGCAGTTCAAGCTCATGAGCTTCGTACTCGATGACGGCAGTCGCCACGCCGGCACTCATTGTCAGTTGAATAGGTTGCGTTTCGAATTCGACCGGGGCCGATGCCAGCCGCTGGCGCATATTTTCTACCACCAGGTGCGCGCCATCAACGTCGGTGTTCGGCAGGATCAGCGCATACTCTTCACCACCAATCCGACACACATCATCTGATGGCCGACGAAGCATGTCTCTTAGCATAAGCGCCACATACTTTATGCACGCATCGCCAGCCATGTGTCCGAATCGGTCGTTAATACTTTTGAAATGATCAATATCGATCATCACCAACGATAGCGGGGTTTGTTCGCGGCGGCTTCGTCGGCCTTCGGCTTTCAGACGTTTATCGAAGTGCCTACGATTCTTAATGCCGGTCAGCGAGTCAATGGTATTGAGCGTTTCCAGCTCACGATTAGCCTCTGACAGTTCACGCAGCGCGACTTCAAGTTCAAGCGTGCGCTCTTCAACCTGATATTCCAAATCGGTTTGATAGCGCTGTTGCACTTCCAAGAGGTCCTCTTTGGCACGATTGGCATTTTTTTCCTCGTTAAGGGCCTTTGCCTGAGCCTCGAACATCTCGTCGCGGTTGTGGCTGTAACTAATGGCAACAACAAACGCCAGTAAGACTGTTTCGATGGATGCACCCAGCATCACCAGATAGTTAGAGGAAATACTCAAATCGATAAGGTGCAGGTTGTCCAGGCTGGCTGTCAGGCCGCTTAACAGTAACACCGCCCAGGCGAGCGAAAAGTATCGGGCAATAACCACGCCTTTTACCGACAACCATACACCCAGTGATAAGGTCAGCATCACCACCACACTGAGCATGAGCAAAAATACCTTTATCAGCATGGCATAAGGTATCAACAACCCAATTGCAATGTTGAGGCTGAACAGTATCGCGCCGAATTTCAGCGCGGTATCCATTCGCGGCAAGTACAGGTTCACCGGCAGCAACATACGGGTGAATATGAGTGCAAAAACAATCGTCGCATTAGCGAATATCGCTACCGCCCTTTCCTGAAACCAGGCCTGCTCAGGCCACAGATACGCGTAGCCGAACCCATGCAGCGACGCCAGCGCCAGTCCCAGGCTAAATACGTAGCCGGAGTAAGCGAGGAACGACCGGCTGCGGGTGGTGACAAATAAGAACAGGTTGCTGACACCCATCGCAGCAAGAAACCCGAAAAACACACCCATGACCAGACTCTGCTTCGGGGTATGCTCTATAAATTCCCGCTCCTGCCATATCCGCAGGGGCAGGCGGATGGTACCCGCTGTTTTGGCCCGAACATAAATAGTCAGTGGTTGTGCCGAAGACGGCAACGGGAATAGCAGTGAACGGTGGGCTACAGGGCGCTGACTGAACAAGTGCGCGTCACCACTGTGATAGGTGACGCGCGGCTTATTTGTGCCCTTGTCAAAGACCGCCACCATTACATCGTCCAGCAGCGGGTAACTAATTTCCAGTAAATACTGGGCATTACTGTTAGCTGTAGGACTTACGTTAAACTGAAACCAGTAAGGTGCGTGGTGCATGCCCAGGTTAATAGGGTTAGTGGTTGACGTCCATTTGTTATCACTGACTGACATGACTTCTGACAGCGTCATCTGCTCCCGGGGGTCGACGATATATCTGACATTATCCAGCCGGTCATCTGCCTGTCTGTCCGGTAATACATTCTGAGCTATCAGGAAAAAACACGCGAAGGCCAGGCAGGTGGTCAACACCAGCCAGATATCGTATCGGCGCACATCTCCAAAGCTCAGTTGCATAGTGGCTTAATCATCTATCCCAAACAGCTGACAGGTATTCGCGTAACTTGATGCACTAATCCGCGGCGTATCGACACCATATAACCGGGCCACCTGTTCGCCGATATGCGGTAGGCAGGCAGGCGTATTATTGCGCTGGCGCGGCCGCAACGTTTTCGGAAAAAGGTAAGGGGCGTCGGTCTCAAGAATAAGTTTTTCAAGCGGCAGGTCGGTGAGGCATGCACGCAGATCGGCACCGCGTTTAGGATCGCAGACCCATCCGGTAATGCCAATGTATAATCCCAGTTGCAGGTACCCATGAAGCTGTGTCATACCTTGCGTAAAACAATGGGCGATTCCCCCACTTAATGCATCAATTACCGGCGAGCGACATGCGAGCTGTGTCTCGAAGGCATCCCGTTCATGCAAATAAACCGGCAGGCCGGATTCGACCGCAATGGCCAACTGACGCTTAAACACCTCAATTTGCACGTCCGGCGGTGAGAAGTTACGGTTAAAATCGAGCCCACACTCGCCCACCGCCACCACACCGGGCTGGGTTAATTGCTCACGCAGCCGCGCAAAGTCTTGTTCACAGGCATCTTTGGCGTTGTGCGGGTGAATACCGAGGGTATAACTCACCTGGTCGGGATACTGCTGGCGCAACTGACGGGCAGTGTCCCATTCGCCAGGGTGGGTGGTGATGATGCACAGACGGCGAACCGATGCAGACAGCGCATCGGCGATGATCTGACCGGCATCCAGGCGCTTGTCGGTCAAATTAACTCCTGCGTCAAACCACTTCATTTACTTAATTCGCTTTACCTTAACACGGCGATTAACGTCTTCTCTGGACAAATAAAAGGCACCGAGAATACCACGCTCGATCGTTACACTTTGTCCTTCTTCTAATGTCAGCGGGCTACTGTCGGTTTGCTCCCACTGTGTACCATTGTTTAATCCTATGACATATTTGCCGCGCAGCGTCTCGCGTAAGCTGGCGATCGCCGACGTCATGGTGTCTACATCGTCACCGATTTCTTTCTTATGCTCCAGGCCGAATTCGGTTTCCGGCATGGACGGTGCCTGTTGGCTCTGTGGTGATACCTGAGGCTGTGTCTGCGGCTTGACCGCGCTGGCTGAGGCTTCATCCACACGACGCTGAGTGACGGTCTTGTTCAGCCCCTGATACTGGTTAAGATCTTTTACCACATTATCGTAGCACACCAGCCTTTGCAGACTGTTTTTCTGCGCACTGCACTTTGCCAGCGCCTGTTCAACCGTTTCGGCCGACGCCAGATGACTCGTTCCAGCGATTGCCAGACCCGCTACAAAAAACAGCTTACCCTTCATTTCATATCCTTCCGGTTGTTCATTATCGGTAGTTAGTCAGTGCCCGTCGAGGATTGCTCCTCTTGCTCTGCATTCTCATTGCGTTTTCCGGCGTACAGTCCGCCGATAAGTACACCAATTTCGAACAGCAGCCACATAGGCAGTGCCAGCAAGGTCTGTGAAATGACATCAGGCGGCGTTAACAACATACCTACTACAAATACCCCTACAATCACATAGGGTCGCTTGGCACGAAGTGACGCAGCATCCGTCACGCCCGTCCAGCACATTAAAATAATTGCAATCGGGATTTCAAACGACACCCCGAATGCAAAGAACAGTTTTAGTACAAAGTTCAGATAGCTTGAAATATCTGTGCTTACCGTGACGCCCTGAGGGGCGACACTGGTGAAAAACGCGAAGGCCAGCGGGAAAACCACGTAATAGGCAAAAGCCACGCCCGCGTAAAACAGCAAGGTGCTGGAGAGTAACAATGGCGCAATCAGCTTCTTTTCATTTTTATATAAGCCAGGCGCCACAAAGGCCCATACCTGATACAGCACATAAGGTATCGCTATAAAAAACGACAGTACCAGGGTGAGTTTGAAGGGGGCAAAAAACGGCGAGGCCACATCGGTGGCAATCATTGAACTATGTTCAGGCAATGCGTTGAGCAGCGGCGTTGCCAGCCACTGATACAGGTCCTGGGCGAAGTAAGCCAGTGCCAGAAATACCACCAGCACACTTAATAACGCTTTCAGGATGCGGGAACGAAGTTCAATAAGATGAGACAGTAAACTATTTGCGTCAGACATTTATTTCTTTTTATAGGGTTCGCGGACAGACTCAGCGGCGTTTTTGAGTTCATCCACGCTCTGTTTCAATTCCGGCGACAAGTCATTAAGACCTTTTTGCTCTGCTTTTTTCAGGTTTTCGTGTAACTCATGAACACGAAGCTGATGCTCGACTTCCTGTTTAAATCCCGAGGCGGTTTTACGCACACTGCGAACGGTATTAATGGTTGATCGCATTGCACCTGGCAAACGCTCGGGCCCAAGCACTAACAGTGCCAGCACACCTATAACCAGAATTTCCCAGAAGCCTATATCGAACATCAGGATTTTTCTTTCGTTTTCGCCGTGGTTTGTTCTGACGAAGCGGCCTCAGCCTGCTTTTTTTCTTCTACCTGCTTGTCGCTGTCGAAGTCAGCATCCTTTTCATCTGTTACCGCACTTTTAAAGCCTTTTATCGCACCACCCAAATCTGAACCGATATTTTTCAGGCGTTTAGTGCCAAACAGCAGCACCACGATCACTAAAATAATCAGTAGCTGCCACATACTTATACCCATGTTACTTCTCCTCGCGTTGGTGTTCACAGTATGCCATTGCCGACGTATGCTTTCACCAGATTATTTTCAAAGAATATTGCCTACTATACCGACTGTTTAGCAAAAAAGTTGACCTGTAACGTCGCTAACTGCATGCTTTAACGACGACATTATTGAGCGTGGCTGCGAGAAGCGTAACAGAAAGGAGTTCCGGCAATGGCATGCTATTGGTTGGTGATCTGCAGTACATTGGCCACATCCAGTGACGCTCAGCTATTGTCTGGAGTTGAGGTTCAGCCGCCTCCCGACCCGACGCCACACACCACATCCAACAAAGAGACCCCGCCGCACTGGCTGGATGCCTGGCAGGACGGGTTTACCGAATCTATGGACTACACCGTCCGCCAGCTGGATAGTTTTTTCGCCGCACAGGGCAGCACGGCCTATAAGGATGCGCGGGCCGAAGGCCGAATTCAGCTGGCGTGGGAGCCGCGCACCCGGGACATGTCAAGCACCGACCTTCGTTTTCGCATTCGGGTAAACCTGCCTGCCCTGGAAAACCGGGTTGACCTGCTACTCTCCGATAATGAGGATGAGTCGCAAAATGATGATATCCGGGCGGCCAGGGACAATGATATGAGTGGACGAGAAAGCACGACGCTGGCGCTGCGCTTCAGGCCCGATCAGGACTCCAATTTTTCCTACCGGTTAGGTGCGGGGCGTCGTGACCAGCTTTATGTAAAGACAGAGTACGAAAACGCCCATGCACTGTCGCCACACTGGGCACTGCGTTATGACAGCGAACTGTACTACTATACCCGGGACCGGCTCGGCGCCGAGGTCGGCTTTTCGTTACAGCATGTCAGCGATACAGAACAGGTTGTCCGCCAGAATAACCGCTTTTACTTTCGCGATAATTCCAATGACTGGTTATGGCGCCACGAAATTCAATGGCTCTACCCCATTGATGAGGATAACGCACTTCTGTCGTCTACGTTGGTTGAAGGACTCAGCCGGCCGAACTACAGGATAGAAGAAGTCTTCACGGGTGTCCGCTGGCGAACCCGTGGCATGCGCAAATGGCTGTTTTTCGAGGTTGAACCTTTTGTAATATGGTTGCGCGAAGAGTCATTTAAACCGTCTGTGGGCATCGCTTTACGGGTTGAGGCCCACTACGGTAAAGACATCTGAGTCAGCGCATGACCGGACCGGACATAGCAAACGGTAAATGCTGATAACTGCATCGTTTATCCGAATCCAGTGAAAATCTGGTTAGTTGTGCCGGCTGCATCACATACTGATTACCGAACTGCTGCCAGCTGATTCGCTGACGTCCACCACACTGAGCAGACACCGCATTCCGCCATACACCTCTCCCCCTTACACCTAAAAAAGTTACGCGGCCAGGTCAGGGCCGCAATGCCCGTTCGCCACGCGCCAGACCACAAACGCCGGTACGCGAAGACTCAATAATCTCCGCACACTGCCCCATGGTGTCGGCAAAGGCGTCCAGCTTGTCAGTCGTCCCGGTAATTTCGATGGTGTAATTGTTGACATGGACATCAACGATCCGCGCGCGAAAAATATCCGTGTTGCGTTTCACTTCGGAGCGCACCGACTCGGTTCGTGTTGCCACCTTGATCAGCATAAGTTCACGCTCTATATGTGTATTCTCGGTTAAATCGACGATTTTCAGCACATCAATCAGCTTGTTTACCTGCTTGGTGATCTGCTCAATAATTTTATCATCACCGTGGGTGATGATAGTCAAACGCGACAAACTCGGGTCATCGGTCGGCGCAACACACAGCGAGTCGACGTTATAACCGCGCTGAGAAAAAACGCCGACAATTCGCGACAGGGCACCCGGGGCATTTTCCATTAACACTGAAATAATTCTCTTCATCAGGTTCGCTCCGTTTTGCTCAGGCGCATGTCATCCATCGCCCCGAATTTGATTTGCATCGGGTACACGTGTTCATTCTGGTCAATGGCAATGTCCATAAATACCAGCCGGTCTTTGTGGCTAAAGCATTTGGCCATGGCATCGTCCAGCTCTTCAGGCCGGGTGACTTTAATGCCGATATGGCCATAGGCCTCGGCCAGCTTCACAAAGTCGGGCATGGAGTCCATATAGGAATGGGAATGCCGGCCTTTATAAATCATATCCTGCCACTGGCGCACCATCCCCAGTGCGCGATTGTTCAGCGAAATAATTTTTATTGGCAGGTTATATTGCAGACAGGTGGAGAGTTCCTGAATATTCATCTGAATACTGCCATCTCCGGTGACCACCACCGACATGGCGTCAGGATGGGCAAACTGTACACCCATGGCGGCCGGCAGGCCGAATCCCATGGTGCCCAGGCCGCCGGAATTGATCCACTGACGGGGCTTTTTATAGGGGTAGTACAGCGCGGCAAACATCTGGTGCTGCCCCACATCCGAGCTTATATAGGCATCGCCATTGGTATGCTTATAAAGCGACTCGATAACCTGTTGTGGTTTGATCTCGCTATCGGACCGTTGATAGGTCAGGCACTTTTTTGCCCGCCACTGACTGATTTGCTGCCACCAGTCACTGAGTTTATCTGGTTGAGCACTTAAGTCTTT
>CAZDUT010000100.1:0-10697 GCA_964508695.1 uncultured Alteromonas sp. | reverse complement strand
TTCAGCAAATCAGAAAAGAAGGTGGCAGATATTATTCTGGCCAACCCGCAAGCTGCTATTCACTCGAGTATAGCAACCCTTGCCAGAATGTCTGATGTCAGCGAGCCAACGGTGAACCGGTTCTGTCGGCGTCTTGATACAAAAGGCTTTCCGGATTTTAAACTGCATCTCGCGCAAAGCCTTGCCAATGGTACGCCTTACGTCAACCGGCATGTCGATGAAAGTGACGGCCCTGAGGAATACACCAACAAAATTTTCGAGTCGACCATGGCGTCGCTGGAAGTGGCGCGACAATCCGTGGATATTACTACCGTTAACCGGGTAGTGGATTTGCTCACGCAGGCACAAAAGATTTCCTTTTTTGGCCTGGGCGCGTCCGCATCGGTGGCTCATGACGCACTCAATAAATTCTTTCGCTTCAATGTGCCGGTGGTGTATTTCGAGGATATTCTGATGCAGCGGATGAGCTGCATGAATTCATCAGAGGGCGACGTGGTCGTATTAATTTCACACACGGGGCGCACTAAAAGCCTGGTTGAAATCGCCCAGATTGCGCGAAGCAACGATGCTATTGTTGTAGGCATTACCTCTCAGGACAGTCCGCTGGCCAACGAGTGTACCTACGTGCTATCGCTGGAAGTGCCGGAAGATACCGATATGTACATGCCGATGGCATCGCGTATCGCGCAGCTTACCCTGATTGATGTGCTGGCCACTGGCTTTACACTTCGTCGCGGCAATAAATTCCGTGAGAATCTCAAGCGTGTGAAAGACACATTGCGTGGCTCACGTTACGAAAAACGCAACGAATAACTCCCCCCCGGCTTACTTCACCCTACGACTCTCACAGGGATCCCTGCCAGCGAGCAATTCATCGGGATCCCGACTACACTGGTAGGAACAGTGCCAAATACGCCGACTTTCATTCACTTTTTTGTCATTTTTTACTAATATTCTGTAATTAAATTACAAAAAAGTTGCCTGCCGCTGGCAGTCTTACTCGCAGAACACCCAAGGATAACGACAGAATATGACCCGAAGAACGAAAATTCTTGCCACTCTCGGCCCTGCCACTGATTCACAGGAGCGTATTGAAGCGATTCTGGCCGCCGGCGCCAACGTCGTTCGTATGAACTTTTCCCACGGCCAGGCACAGGATCACATAGAACGCGCCCAGCGCGTGCGGGATGCTGCGCGCAAACTCGGTAAGTATGTCGCCATACTGGGTGATTTACAGGGGCCTAAAATTCGCGTCGCGCGGTTCAAAGACGGGGCCGTTACACTCAGTGAAGGCGCGGCATTTATTCTGGATGCCGAGCTGGACAAAAATGACGGTGATGAGACGCGGGTAGGCATTGACTACAAAGCACTGCCCGATGATGTCAGCAACGGGGATATTCTGCTCCTGGATGATGGCCGTATTCAGCTGGAAGTACAAAATGTAAAAGGCCGCGAGGTTCATACTAAAGTGACCGTCGGCGGCAAACTTTCCAACAACAAGGGGATTAACCGCCTTGGTGGTGGGCTGTCTGCAGAGGCCTTAACGGCGAAAGACAAAGAAGATATCAAAGTCGCTGCCCAAATCGGGGTCGACTACCTTGCTGTCTCTTTTCCACGCAGCGGCGATGATCTCAATTACGCCCGTGAACTGGCTGAAGCCGCAGGATGTAAAGCGAAAATTTGTGCCAAGGTCGAGCGAGCGGAGGCCGTAGCCTCTGACCAGGCCATTGACGATATTATTAGCGCCTCCGATGCAGTAATGGTTGCCCGTGGCGACTTGGGCGTTGAAATTGGTGACGCCGAATTGGTAGGGGTTCAGAAAAAGCTCATTTCCCGTTCACGCCAGCTGAATAAAGTCGTCATTACCGCGACCCAAATGATGGAGTCGATGATTGAAAGCCCGATGCCTACCCGTGCGGAAGTTATGGATGTAGCAAACGCCGTGTTGGATGGTACCGATGCCGTCATGCTGTCAGCAGAAACCGCGGCTGGTAACTTCCCGGTCGAAACGGTCAAAGCAATGGCACGCGTGTGTGAAGGTGCAGAAACCCACCCCAGTGTGAAAATATCCAAACACCGCATGGATGAGCAATTTTCAACCACCAGTGAAACCATGGCGCTCTCCGCCGTGTACGCTGCCAATCATTTGTCCAGCATTAAAGCCATTGTAGGCCTTACCGAGAGTGGTAACACCCTGAAGCTGATGTCACGTATCACCACATCGCTGCCTATCATTGCACTGTCGCGTCATGCCGACACGCTCAATTCAATGGCGCTTTTCCGTGGTGTTACACCGGTCTATTTCGACTCCAGCAACAGTGAACCCGGTCAGCTGAAATATGATGTGATCAACGCGCTGAAAGCGCACGGTCTGGTTGAGTCAGGTGACAGTTTCATTATGACTTACGGGGATGTAATGGAAACCGTCGGCTCAACGAATGCGATGAAAATCGTTGAGGTAGAGTAATCATACTACCGGCCAGCGTCGCCACTGGCCGGTAGTTGGTTTATTTACCAGGTGAAACGCATTACCGCCAAAATTCAAAGTAATCGGCAGACTCGCGCTTAGGTTTCGGTGGCGAGTCAACCGCCGGTGTTCCCAGATATAAAAAACCTACCAGTTCATCGTCGTCTTTAAGGCCGAAGCCCGCCCTGACAGTCTCGCACTGTGCGTAGCTGCCCGTTCGCCATATCCCGTTGAAGCCTTGTGCCTGCGCCGCCATCTGCATTGCCATCACTGCACAGGCTGTCGATGCGACCTGCTCTACCCGAGGCACTTTTTCATGTTCTACCACTTTGGCTATAGCGGCGATAATCATCGGTGCGCGCAGTGGCAATTGCACAGAGCGTTCAATCTCTTTTTCAGACTTATCGTTATCGATGGCCGATTGCTCAAACAGGTTTCCCAGTCGATGCAGTCCCTGCCCTTCACACACCACAAATTGCCAGGGTGTCAGCATGGCATGATCCGGCGCTCTGAGGGCAGCTTGCATGATATTTTCAAGCTCCTCGCCGCTGGGCGCAGGCGCGCTGAGGCGAGGTTGCGAGGCGCGATTTAACAGTAACGTCAATGCATCCACAAAGTTCTCCTTTCCTGCACTGATATCTCTACAGAGATAATCCTACGCACACCAATCTAAAAAGACCAGCAAACTGTCAGGCCAGACGCCGTAACCACCAGTCAATACTGACATAACGTCCGCCACCGTAAAAAAAGATCACCAGCAACATGACCAGGTAGGTCGCAGCGAATTCTATGCCGTTATTCAGGATCACAAATTTGCCACTGGCGGTCAGCCAATCGTACTGACCGTGCTGCTCAAGTATATTACGTGCCGCGGAGAGCTTTTCGGCTGACGCCATTACCGACGAATCATAAAAAACCGTTCCATCGGCGAACCACGACCCCGGATCGGCTATGGCCAGCCATCCGTTTTTGGCATGTACGCTGACGATGGCAACGCCCATCGTCACAATGAGCGGAATACTCGACAATCGCGTGAATAACCCCAGCAGCAACAGTACACCGCCGCCAACCTCTGCGCCAATGGCAAGGCCGGCTAACAGCTCAGGGAACGGCAGACCTAACCCCCACTCGGCGTTACCAAACCACTGTGAGGTACTCTCAAATGCCGTTGCCTTGTTCCATCCTGCCTGGATCATTACCGGTGCAAGGTACAGGCGTATCAACAGTAAAGGCAGCCCATCCGCGTAGCGAAAGGCCGCCATCAGTCGTGAGTAAGCGTTTATCATCGTCCGGCTTCCCATGTTCATCATGAAGTCATGCAGTAGTAGACCTGTTTTTGTTCAGAAACTTTCACTTCTGGTGAACAAAAAGTGACACTTAACGACAGTTAATGTACGCACACCGAAAGTATCATTGCCAGTGAGGCGCGTTAGCGCGACAATGACGTGATTGCCGTTGTCGAAACTGCGTTTATCTTTGCTTACAAAATAATACATTTTACGGTAGCGATTATTGTAGCCAGATTCGATAACATAGACCCAAAAGCAGTAAACTACGAGAGTCAGTATGGCAGCCAACGGAAGCTGGACAAAATCCTTATTTGTGGGCCTGTGGACAGTTTTAAACTTTGCACGGAAACTGTTCTTTAATATCATTTTCATTGTGATTGCGGTGGCAATTATTGTCGGTCTGTCCGGTGATGAAGAGCCGCTGATGGTAAAACAGGACAGCGCGCTGTTTCTCAACCTCAATGGCAACCTGGTGATTGAGAAAGAGTTTGTCGATCCGTTTGAGAAGTTCATGCAGGAAGCGTTCGGCGAGGAGCCAGATAATCCTGAGGTACTGGTGCGTGATGTGGTAAAAGTCCTGGATAACGCAAAACAGGACAAACGTATCAAAGCGCTGGTCCTGGAGTTGCATGCGTTGACCGGCGGTGGCCTGGACAAACTACGAACCGTCGCACAGGCCATTGAAGCATTCAAAGAGTCAGGCAAGCCTGTTTACGCCGTGGGCGACTATTACACGCAGACCCAGTACTATCTGGCTGCACACGCTGATCATGTGTACCTCAACCCTAAAGGCGCAATGCTGCTCGAGGGGTATGGACGCTATACCATGTATTTTAAAGAGACGCTGGAAAAGCTGAAGGTGAATACACACATCTTCCGTGTGGGCACTTATAAGTCAGCCGTTGAGCCTTTTATCCGTAACGATATGTCAGAAGAGGCTAAACAGGCGAATCAGCAGTGGCTGAACGGTTACTGGCAGCAATATAAGCAGGATGTTGCCCGCGCACGAAATATGCCGATCACTAACTTTGATGAGTCCTTCGACAAACTGCTGAGCAAATTTAATGAAGCCGGCGGAGACTTTGCCAGCTATGCCTTTGAGAACGGCTGGGTTGATGCGCTCAAAACCCGTGAAGAGATTCGCCAGGAATTGATCGCACTGGTTGGCATGGATGAACAGGAAATTGGCGTTAATTCAACACCATTTAACACCTATGTGAAAGTCGTTAATCCGCCGCTTGCTCCAAACAAGCCAGAAAAAGATGCAGTCGCCATCGTTGTGGCGAAGGGCAATATCCTCAATGGCGATCAAAAAGCCGGCACAATCGGCGGCGACAGCACTGCCCGGCTGCTGCGTAAAGCCCGCCTTGATGAGAACGTTAAAGCCGTCGTGCTGCAAATTGACTCCCCCGGCGGCAGCGCCTTCGCATCAGAGGTGATTCGCCAGGAAGTGCTTGAACTTAAAAAAGCAGGTAAACCGGTCATTGCCTCGATGAGCACCTACGCGGCGTCCGGAGGCTACTGGATCGCGGCGGACACTGACAGAATAATTGCTTCACCTAGCACCATTACCGGCTCGATCGGTGTTTTTGGTCTGTTTATGACATTTGAAGACTCTCTGGCGCACCTTGGGATCCATACCGATGGCGTGGGTACTACTGAAATAGCCGGTCTGTCACCTGCCCGTAAGCTCGATCCTCAGTTTGGTCAGTTGTTACAACGCAGCGTAGAGAGCAACTACCGCGATTTTATAACCATGGTGGCGAATGCCCGTGAAATGTCGGTTGATGCGGTAGACAGTATTGCCCAGGGACGCGTCTGGTTGGGCTCCGATGCGATTAAACTGGGTCTGGTTGATGAGCTGGGCAGCCTCGATGATGCAGTAACCACCGCAGCAGAGATGGCGCAAATTGACGATTACACACGCTATTACGTACAACGCACACTGACTCCGCAGGAGCTTTTCTGGAAGGAGTTCTTCGGACAGGCATTGGTAAAGGCTGCGCAATGGCAATTTGCTGATTCAGACAGTGCACTGGTAGATATGGTCAAAACCGTGGTGTCTGAATTCAACGGCTTTAAACGTCTGAACGATCCAATGGGCGTCTACGTGCTGTGTTTACAGTGTAAGGTGCAGTAGCCATCGCACTACGGCACGTACCGGCCGCGCTGCACCTGAAGGTGCAGCAGCGGGTTGAAGAATGTTACAGCGTGGCGGAGGACTACTTTAACCGCCACTTTCCCCGCCCTGCCGTCACGTTTCGTCGCTCCGGCAAAAATGCAGGTACGGCCTTTTTACAGCAAAACCGGATTAACTTTCACCCCCTGCTACTGCGCGACAACACTGATGCGTTTCTGGGCGATGTTATCCCACATGAAATAAGCCACCTGTTAGTCTGGCAACTCTACGGCAAGGTCAGGCCACATGGCACCGAATGGCAGGCGGTCATGCAGCAGGTATTTGGCTGTGCGCCCAATGCGACCCACCGCTTCGATACGTCAGTGCTGGGTGCGGAGGAGTTTGCTTATCAGTGTGGCTGCGACACCATCATGCTGTCGCGCAGACGCCATAATACTGTGCTACGCGGTGGGCAGTATCGTTGCCGTCGCTGCAAGGAATTGCTGACACAGGTTGCGGCATAACCTGTACAACGCCAGTTACCGACAACCGTTAGTTTTAGTTCTGGCAACGAAGCTGCATTGCAATGTATTAACGAAACCAGGACTGGGTAAAGGCACTGTCCAAATCATCAAACGCGTTTTTCAGAAGCGCCGCCAATTCCATATAACGGGGACGGGACCTGGGTGCCGCTACCTGACATCCCTGCATACGCATTTTGGCATGGATATGCTGATACCACTGGCGTAACGAGGGCGGAAGCTGCTGGTTGGCACGGTGGCCGAGCCAAAGCAGCCCCTGCATGGGAATGCTCATGAAGAAGATGCCAATGGCAATAATTTGCGGTAAGAAGTCCTGTCCCTGGGCATTGAATAAGACCGCACACGCAAGCACCGCAACAGGTGGCATGACTTTCATCGTAAACCGGGTCCCGGCTATCACCCGGCATTCGGGAAACAGCGCGTACAACTCTTTTTTCATGGGCCAGGTTTTCAGATAGTCCTGACCATCCTTAAACAGCGTCATAAAAGGTTGTGACATGGCCACTACTCCGGTTACATCGTTACATCGGCTACCGCATCGCGGTAAGATGGGTGTCTGGGTTAACTAGTGAATACGTATTTACTGGTAGTATAGCTTAGTTATCGCCCCAAGTGACAATCCCTTAAGTTCAGTGCATCATAGGCGCTGAATTATATTTCATTTTTGAATGTTGGGCTGACAGAGTTGAAAACGCAGCACTCGCCCCAACTTCTCATCATCAAGTTACAAGTTTCGTCTGGTTAAACGGACACACACGAGCGGAGAGTAAAATGGCAGAAAGCAGACATGTTCGTCTTCTTATTCTAGGATCAGGTCCAGCGGGGTATTCCGCAGCAGTATATGCGGCGCGGGCAAACCTTGAACCTGTGCTGCTTACCGGAATTCAACAGGGTGGTCAGCTGACCACTACGACCGATGTCGAAAACTGGCCCGGTGATCCGGAAGGGTTGACCGGCCCGGATCTGATGGTACGTATGCAAAAGCATGCGGAAAAGTTCAATACCGAGATCATCTTTGACCACATCAACAAAACCGATTTAAGCAAGCGCCCTTATACGCTTTACGGCGACAGCGGCACCTATACCTGTGACGCACTGATCATTGCCACTGGTGCGTCAGCGAAATACCTGGGTATGGAGTCCGAGCAGGCATTCATGGGTAAAGGTGTCTCAGCCTGTGCAACCTGTGACGGTTTTTTCTATCGCAACCAGAAGGTTGCTGTTGTGGGTGGCGGTAATACTGCAGTGGAAGAAGCACTGTATTTATCTAACATTGCATCAGAAGTTCACGTGATCCACCGTCGCGAAGAGTTCCGCAGCGAGAAGATCCTTGAGAAACGACTGCGCGACAAAGCCGAGAATGGCAATGTTGTCCTGCATCTTAACCGCACGCTGGATGAAGTTCTGGGCGACGAAATGGGTGTGACCAAGATCCGCATCAAAGATACGCAGAGCGATGCCACTGAAGAGCTGGATATTATGGGCCTGTTTATCGCTATCGGTCACAAGCCAAATACCGATATTTTTGACGGTGAACTCGATATGAAAGACGGCTATATCACGGTTAACAGTGGCCTCCAGGGTAATGCGACACAAACCAGTGTACCGGGTGTATTCGCCGCGGGCGACGTATCTGACCATGTTTATCGTCAGGCTATTACCTCTGCAGGCACCGGTTGTATGGCGGCGTTAGATGCTGAAAAGTATCTCGACGGTCTGTCTGACAAATAACCTGTTTTTGGGGCCTGTGGGCCCCACTTTTCCCCTATGGCCATCGCACTTCCTTTTCTAGGGCGGGAAACGCCCTTTCCTCCCGTCTCCGCCGCATTGCATGATCCAAACGGCTTACTCGCGTATGGTGGGGATTTGAGTGTACCTCGGCTGTTATCTGCCTATTCGCAGGGGATTTTCCCCTGGTATAGCGATTTGGAGCCGATTCTGTGGTGGTCCCCGTCGCCGCGCGCGATCATTGAGCTCGATAACTTTCATGCATCGCGTTCATTGCGTAAGCTGGCCCGGGCAAAACAATACCGGGTTACGCTGAATCATGACTTTCAGCAGGTCATAGGCTTTTGTGCAACCATTCCCAGGCGTATGCCCGGGACCAACGAAACCAGTGATGATACCTGGATAACAGATGAAATGCAGACTGCGTATAGCACACTGCACGAAGCTGGTTTTGCCCATTCCGTTGAAGTGTGGGACGATGATGTGCTTCTTGGCGGGTTATATGGTGTTGCCATCGGCCAGGTGTTTTGTGGTGAGTCAATGTTTCACCGCGCCAACAACGTATCGAAGCTGGCAATGCTGGCACTGGTTCGTCACATGCAGCGTTATAACATGGCATTTATTGATTGCCAGATGCCGACACCGCATCTGATGTCGCTGGGTGCGACACCAATATCCCGCGAACAGTTTGTTGCAAAATTAGCGCGATGCAACCAAACTCTAGATGACAAAGGTAATATTTTCTCAGACTACAGGATGTGCTGGAGCCGAGGAGAAATAACGCCGTGAAGTTTGGCATTACGCAGTCGTTTTCTTGCAGTTATCTGCCCGACCAGCAGGAACAATTATTGGTTTTCGCTGGCGTAACGGACCACCTGCCCTCGCGCTACGGACAGTTAATCCAGTTGGGCTTTCGGCGCAGTGGCGAGCAGGTGTACCGCCCGCATTGCCCGAGTTGCCAGGCATGTCAGTCAGTACGTATACCCGTCGATGGCTTTGCGCTATCACGCAGCCAAAAGCGCTTGTGCAAACGCAACCATGGCTATCGCAGTGAGATCAGAACGACGTTGCGTGAAAGTTATTACCCATTATACGAACGCTACATACGCGAACGGCATAAAGATGGCGCGATGTATCCGCCCAGCCGCAGTCAGTTTGATAACTTTATACACTGCCAGTGGCAGCCCCCCGTGTTCGTTGAAGCATGGCATGAAGATAAGCTTATCGCGGTGGCGGTCACCGATATGATTGACATTGGCGAAGAAAAACACGCGTTGTCAGCGCTCTACACATTTTTTGACCCTGACTATGAGGCAGACTCCATTGGCACCTGGATGATCCTGCAACAAATTGAAAAAGCCAGGGAGTTAAACCGGGATTTTCTGTATCTTGGCTACCAGGTCGATGGCTGCCAAAAAATGGCCTATAAACAGAAATTTCGGCCCTATGAGACGTTTATAAACAATAAATGGCAGCGATTTGACAAAAAAACCGCTGCCAATCTTTACACGCCGCCCGATATTGGTTAATGTTCGCGCGGCAAAAATTTTGAATTACTGAGGTAACTGCTTTACATGGCGAAAGAAGATTGCATTGAAATGGAAGGTGTGGTGCTGGACACCCTGCCTAATACTATGTTCCGCGTTGAACTGGAAAACGGTCACGTCGTGACTGCGCATATTTCCGGCAAAATGCGTAAAAACTATATTCGAATCCTGACCGGCGACAAAGTGACGGTCGAAATGACGCCTTACGATCTGACCAAAGGTCGAATCGTTTATCGCGCCAGATAATGCGCCAGTAAGCGGTAACACGCACAAAAAAAGCCCGGTGGTAACTCACCGGGCTTTTTTGTATCTGCACCTGTCAGAGGGTTAGTTTGACTGCGCCTCCTCACTGTGGGCATCAGCATTGCTGTAATCAAACTTCAGCATGTTGTCCTTCATGCTCACGGTAACGTTACCGCCTTTATGCAGATCACCACACAGCAAGGAATTCGCCAGCTCTTTCTTGATCTCGTTTTTAATCAGACGAGCCATGGGACGCGCGCCCATCGCTTTGTCGTAGCCTTTCTCGGCCAGATACTCGCGAGCCTCGGTAGACACATCCAGGGTCACCCCTTTCACATCCAGTTGGGCCTGTAATTCAGTGAGGAATTTATCAACCACCTGCAAAATGACCTCCCTATCCAGATGATTGAACCAGATAATCGCATCCAGGCGGTTGCGGAATTCCGGTGAAAACACCTTATTGATTTCCGCTAACGCATCGGTGCTGTGGTCCTGTTGTTTAAAGCCAATCGACTTACGGATGGTCTCCTGCACACCCGCGTTCGTTGTCATCACCAACACCACATTACGGAAGTCCACTTTACGACCATTATTGTCGGTCAGGGTACCGTGATCCATGACCTGCAGCAGAATGTTGTAGATATCGCTGTGTGCTTTCTCTATTTCATCCAGCAGTACCACTGAATAAGGGTGTTTAATAACCGCATCGGTCAGCAAACCGCCCTGATCGAAACCAACATAGCCTGGCGGAGCCCCGATAAG
>CAZDUT010000099.1:0-10722 GCA_964508695.1 uncultured Alteromonas sp. | reverse complement strand
GGTAGTTTGATCAGATCCGCTGGTACAACGTTGTTTGCCATTTTCACAGCTTCAACAACAGACGAAAGATATTCGTCACCAAGCGGCTCCCATGCACGGGCTTCATTGTTCCAAACCCACGCTGCGCTTTGATCCAGTGTCAGCGCCATAAGTGCAGTACGACCCAGGTTAAAGAAGTCAACTGTCACCTCGGTGCCGTCGGCATTGATTGTACCCTGATAAGAGTTAATCTTCGTGCCGTACTCAACTTCAACCAGGTATGCTTCGATTACCTGACGGAACTGCTCAGAAACCGTAACGTTTGAGTTAGCCATCAGGTCACGCAGACGCTCAATACGCTCAAGACGCTCTTCAAGGTGAATCGGACGATCCAGCTTGACGAACTTCTCAAGGCTATCAATCATGCGGAACATCAGAGGAACGATACCTTTCTTAGTATCTTCAATGCTGTCGATTTGACGCTGCAGTGAGTCGATGCTGCGCTGTTGATCAGCAACCAAGCTCGCAATATAGTCATTGTAAACTTTCAGGTTTTCAGTCTCATCGACAGTTTGACGGTACTCAACCAGAAGGTCTTGTGACTGTTCAAACAGCGTGTTGATTTTTTCTTGAGATTTCGCTGCAGCCGCATGGATCTTCGCTTCTTCTTCGTGAAGTTTGTCTAGCGTGTCTGCAGAGACTGCACTACTTGTCAGTGCGAAGGCACCCATAACAGTAGAAGCAATAAGAGTTCTCTTGCTCATATTGGACATAGTTCCCAACCAAATTTCTTATTTGAATCCTCGCCGACATAATTCACAGCTCGGGCAAGGGGCGTATAAAAACTTTCGCTATAGTGTTTCAGGACTGTAGTTATTGACTAAAAAAACAATACTACGAACCCCTAATACTCACACGGATCACAGAGACGAGTCAAGTAACACCCTCTTAACACAGGCCCTGGAACACTGATTTGATTAAAAGACAACCACTCACCAAATTCTTTGCCGGCGGCTGATTGAAAATTGCGCGAATGCGTGTCACCCGTTACAAGTCCACATTGCTCAATAAGCAGGCAATCAGCGTTTTTGTATTAAGATGCTTACTATTTCACACTAATCATTGACCATAGGTCGCGTTGCGTCAATGTTAATCACCCTGACAAAATCATGACACATCGACCATTAAAAATTTGCCATAAATCCGGCACCTTTCGCTATTACGTATCAAGCCACAACAGAGACCAATTTTCGTACAAGAATGTGAGATTATTTAGCGCCCCGTTTTTGTAGGTCAAACGCCACAGTCAGGCGTGGTTGTTCACTTGTAAAAGGCGCTGTACCGTGCCACATAAAAGAAGGAAACAGGGCAAGTTTTCCGGGCTCAGGTGTAATCCATTGCTCTGCGTCGAGCACCTCGCCAGTAGCGATGCCAGGCTTGCCGAGATGCAACCATCCATCACGTGACTTAGCACCTACCGATGATGGCACATCAACATAAAAAGCACTGCTGTACCAGCCCTTGGGATGGACATGAGAAACATGAAAGCCCTGATTGCTCAGCCTGACTGACCAGCTAGTTGCGAAGTCAAAATCCTGACCGGCAAATTGACAGGTCGGGTGTGCCTTATCCAGTTGCAGTGATGCTAAGGCATCTGCCGCCGTATTGTGCAACGCCGACCGAAGCGACTGTATAACCGGATGCCGGCGTTCAAACAGGCTACCCGTGGTTTGTGTGCCTTCCACCAGTGACTGCTCCAGGGGCTGTCGTTTGGTGATATGCAATTTCTCCAGGGTTGCGCGCAGCTCTGCCAAAAAATCGTTAAGCGAGGCATACCCTGTCGGACACTGTAGCGATACTGGTTTGACTAACTGCTCATAGTCACACAGCCAGGCATAACGCTCATCGCCGGCCAGTCTCCACGTGGTAGCCTGCAGGGCCCAATAATACTGATCATCTGGCGTGAGACTGAGTAAGCGCGAAACATAGTGTTGTGCATCCTCAAGCTCCCCCGTTGCCAGTAACGTTTTTGTCAGCAAATCCAGTAACAGGTGATTTTGTGGCTCGTCACTGATCAGCGGATTAAGCAAATCAATTGCCTGTACGTACTCTTCACGCTGATAATGCAGCAATGCCTGGCGCTGGCGATAAAACGGGCTCGACTGGTGTGCGTCGTGTAAGCTACTTAATACCTTTTCAGCTTGCTCAAGTTGCTGTGTATTGAGACATTGATCCAGGTAGTCAAACACCAGCGCAGGGTTTGCGGCATCCTCACGCACCTTCTCATAATGGCTAAGGTAATCCGGCTCCCCCAATTCAAATCGCAATGAGGCCATCAGTTTCATTAATTTTCTTGAGCCCGGGTGGGCTGCAACCGCCTTTTCGAGTACAACGCGAGCCTTCGAGGTTGTGTCGTTACCGATATAAAATATCGCAAGGTTTTCAATGTCAGTGTCTGTCGCCTGGGGGTGATTGGCGGCCATTTCAAAATGCTGCTCCGCCTTTTCACTATGGCCATTGGCCTTATAAAGCCAGGCCAGCGCTGCATGGATTTCTTTTGAGCTGCCATACTTTTGTAAAGCCTGCTGCAACGTCTGTTGCTGGCCTTCCTCGTCACCAATACCGCCCTGTGCCCGGGCCGTGAGCAAATAATACTGCGCTGAGCTTGCTATCTCGCCGGCCATCCCTGACAACACGGTTAAGGCACTTTTCGGTTGGGCAACCTCGTCCATCAGCAAAAAGCGTACGTAGCTGAGCGCTGCCTCACCATCACTGGTCAGGGTAAGCAGTTTTTGATACCAGGATTGTGCCTGTTGCCAGTTTTTCATCGCGGTGTGCAGTCGTGCCAGCGATAGCACAACGTCGGGCTGGGCTGCGTTCAGCCGCAGTGTTTTGGTAAAATATTCACTTGCCTCGCTGGGCTTGTGCAAACGCTCGTAGGCACTGCCCATCGCCCTGAACAAACGAAAGTCCTGCATACCTGCTTTTTCAAGTGCATTAAAAATCGTCAGGGCACGAGTGTATTCTCCTTGCTGCAAAAGAGACATGGCCTGGTTTACATACTGCTGAATTTGCTGCGAATTTGACATTGCTTCCTGCTATAACTTTGCTGTTATTTATTATTACGGCGGGATACCATTTGTCTATAAGTAGCAAAATAAGCAGGCAAGGTAAATGGACGACAGAATTATCCGACTGATCGCGAAAGCCGACGCGGCACTCGCGCAGGGGAACCTTACATCAGCTCAGCTGGCAATGAATAAACTTCGCCGACAGTCTCCTGACGCGCCGGAGTTAGCTATGCTGGACGCACAGTTTGGTTTTTTGACCGGCGACATTGTTCATGGCACCAACCTGTTGAACCACTTAAGTTGTCAGGAAAGCTTGAGCGCACAGCAGTCTGAGACGTTGCTGGGATTGTTGCGTCAATTTGAACTGTACTTTGCCGCTGTCCGTGTACTCCGCCGACTTACCGTCATCGAGCCTGATAACTTTAGCTACCAGGCAGATCTGGCAGCGCTGCTGTTACAAACTGGCAGCGTGGCTGAAGCCATTACCCTGCTAACGCATTGTCTGGCGCGAACGCCAGACAATGCTGCGTTATACCTGCTGCTCGGTCACGCGTTTAAAGCGCTGCCTGATACGCAAAAAGCTGCCGATGCTTATCATAAATACATGCAGCTGCAGCCTGAGAGCCAGGGATCTGGCTACTGGTCACTGGCTGATCTCAAACATTACCAGTTTTCTGAAGACGACCAGCGCCATTTACGTGATAGCCAGTCTACTGATACCTATCAGCAGGGGTTACTGTGTTTTGCCCGACACCACATGTATCACCAGACAGGTGATAAGCAGGCTGCGAGAGCGCAGTTACATGAAGCAAATGCACTGATGCGAAAGGTAAAGCCGTTTCACCGTGAAGGCTTTCAACGGCTGGTTGAAGATTTGCAGGCTTCGTCGGTTAACCCTGCGCCATATAGCAGTGCTCAAACGCCTATTTTTATCGTTGGCCTACCGCGCTCCGGCACCACGCTCACCGAGCAAATTCTTGCTGCACACAGCCAGATCACCACAACCGATGAACTGCCGTATATTGAACGGATAGCCTTGTATCTGTCACAACAAGGGAAATACCCACACGGTCTGTCTCAGGTGTCAGAAGCCGAGAAAGAAAAGCTGCGCGAATTCTATCTGAGTCAGGCAAAACAGTACGGCATTGGCGAGGCAACGTATTTCATCGATAAAAACCCGAATAACATCCTTCACCTTGGGCTTATTCACACCCTGTTTCCAGATGCGCCGGTGATCTGCCTGTCCCGGCCGGTACTAGATAATGCAAGCAGCCTCTACCGACAGTTTTTCAGCCAGGGTAATGACTACTCCTATGCCGTCTCAGACATCAACTATTACATCGAAGGGGTATACCAACTCCTCGCGAAGTGGCAAAAGACCCTGGGTAAGACACTGCAGGTCGTTGATTATGCGTCACTGGTCGAAAGTCCTGAGCAGACAATTACCGCGCTGTTTGATCGCCTGGGAATTGCCTTTGAGCCAGCTTGCCTGCGTTTTTATGAAGCCGATACACCGGTGCTTACCCCCAGCGCCAGTCAGGTTCGTCAACCCATTACTAATGCCAGCCTTGGAAGTGGTAACCGATACCGGGATCTGTTTGACGGTGTTTCCCCGTCCATTGATGCGCTCAGCGCACTGCGAGACGACATCCTGAACCAGTGATAGCTCGGGTTTCGCCGCCGTCCAGCGGCGGCGAAATTACTTAGCGTAACTGACCGTGGCAATTCTTATAACGCTTGCCCGAGCCACACGGACAGGGCGCATTACGCGAATGGGGTTCGGCGACGGTCTTATCCGGCGCAATCTGATCATTTGCCGCCCTACCTGTATTGGCTGGCTCATCACCCTGCCCGGCCGCGCTGCCAGTCGCCGCAAACTGTTGCGCCACCTCTACATTCAGGGCCGGATCAATCATACAGAAAAGGTACATGCGGGTAGCCTGCGTGCCATTCGCCAGAGTGAGCTTGTCTTCATACTCCCTGACTGCTGCGTACGCCTTGTCACGCATTTGATGGTAATGCGGCCAGCCCGCTTCGCTCATTCCATACTGTGTCCACAACACGCGCCAGTCCTGACAAAACTGTTCAACATGTAATCGGAAATCTGTCACTAACTGCTGGTCATTTCCTTTCCCTGCCGTGAGTTCCGAAAATAGCTCCTGAGCCATTCCATCCATTTCACCGGGTGTCATAACCAGTGGGGTGTTGTACGTTTCAGTATGAATAACCGGCTTGGCATCAGGCTGAACCGGGATGTGCGTAAACGCCGACTCGGGAATATTGTTTTCCAGCCAGGGAACATTCCCACGGCCCGCTAACGTCCAAAAGCGACTTGAGCCACAAATATCAATCACCAGATGCACTCGGAAAATGTCGGAATCATTTTTCACCGTATGGTATTTCCACGAATCAAAGATCCACGCTTCTCCGGCGGGCATATGGACTTCTTTGTCACCGCAGTGAAAGCGTACATCTGGTGTTGTCGTTATGGGCACGTGAATGCGCACGCGCTTATACCAGTGGTAGTTAATATCGGAATGAACCGGCACTTCTGCACCAGGATCCAACGCCATCAGTCGCGACCTGCCGACAACCTCACCAAAACTGGCTATCACCTGTTTGAGGTATGGTGAGGCTTCAAGGATATCCGTGGTCGCCATTGGACCTTTAAAGTCATTATTGTCCTTCCCGTCTACCGAAATAAGCGGTACCGAGTAGTTACCTTTAAATCCTTCATGGTGGGGCCGCCAGCGCTCTTTGGGAATCGCTTCAACTTCACGCCTCAACGCATTTTTGTCGAAGGATACAGGCAATTGGATAAATTCGTGATTCAGCTTCATGATGATTTTTCACCCTTAGTAGACTGCGTACTTAGCGCTTAGCACTTATCAGGATAACGTGCCGTGGCATTGTTTGTACTTTCGTCCCGATCCACACGGGCATGGCGCATTTCTGCTGGCAGGCGGGGTGATAAAATTCTCCCGGTCTTCTGCCCCCTGTACCTCCCTGGCTTTTGCTATGTTATCCAGTTCACTGTGTAACGCAATGCCAGGCAGTTTAAACGACTGCATGAGCTTGTTGATCTCTGCAGTAGCCTGTTCTAAGTCTGCTCTGGCAGCGGCAATTGCAGCGGCATGGCGATGCCATTTATCCTTTGAAGGTGCAAAGAGCGTGTAGCGCGACAAGGGCAGGCCTGCATCACCGAGCAAGTCCGGTTGTGGTGTCAGCTCTGCAAAGTTAAAAATTCTGTTTATGGTGTGCTGTGGATCCGCAAGAAATTCATGGTGTGTTA
Organism: uncultured Alteromonas sp.; assembly: GCA_964508695.1. GTDB lineage: Bacteria > Pseudomonadota > Gammaproteobacteria > Enterobacterales > Alteromonadaceae > Alteromonas. The sequence goes on along the minus strand of CAZDUT010000099.1, from coordinate 4,380 downwards.
CCGGTAATACCTGAGCGGGATCCAGTTTTGCCAGTTCCTGGCTTGCATGCGTGTTAGCCTGTGCCCACTGAAACGCAGCAATATCAGCCAGAGGTCGGTTGCGCATTGATTGCCAACCAGGTGGCAACAGCAGCGACCAGTTTGCCTGCCAACCAGGCAAATTCGGATAAGTCACAAAGTGCCCTGACTGCCAGGCGTCAATGATACTTGCGGTGTTTGCCACTGGCTCTCTCACCAGATAGATAAACTTGGCATCGGGATACAATGCCTGCAAAAAGCTTACCCGCAACGCGTTCTTTGGTGTTTTCTCCAAAAAGCGTACGGGGTCGCCGGATGGCGCTATTGCTTCCCCGGTATGGGTGACGGCCTCAGCAAGGAAGCGCTGTGTTAAGACATCTCTTATTGCAGGCGTAGCATCTTTCGCAAAAAGCGCGTTGGACGTGAACCCGCGCTTTACCGTACTGAGTTCGGGAATATGCTCAATAACGGCATGGCTTTCGTTCTGCAACGATACCAAATCAGGGTGACGCACCAGTGTTTCATACAGAAGCGTGCTTCCGGACCGTGGTGCCGCGATGATAAATACCGGACGATCAAAACGGGATAAAACCTGAGAGGTCATGGGTTACCCTTTCACCGCAGAAATTTCACAGCCGATTAAACGCTTCTCTTCGTTGACTGCTTCAAATGCCACTTCTTTAAAGCCAAGTTTATCCAGCGTCTGCTGAGCATGTTGTTTTTTGTCTGACGAAAATGCTGCGTTCACCAACTCACTTAACCGCACTTGCTGCCCGTTTAGCTCATGCTCAAACTTCTTCAATGCAGCTTTTTTATCAGCATATTTTGTAGCCGGGTTGAGTGTCGCTTTCAGCACCAATTGAAAATTCGTATCAATGACGGCCTGTTGCCCAAACTGCTTCACTAATAAGTCCATCGCGTGATTAAGGGCATGCCGGGCTTTTTCTGCCACAGGGGTGTTTTTGCCATATTTGTTGATTGCATTCAGTAGTTGGCGCAGCGCATCCAGTGCACTGTCACGCTGATTGAGTGCGTTAATTACCCCCAACGTTCTTGCATTGCGCTTAATGATCATCGACGCCGTGTCGTGGACGATAATCTGTAACTTGCCACCTTTTTTCAGAATACGCGCACTTTCGCTGAAAGCCTGATCAGTGTCACTGTATTCCATGCCAAATTGCGATATAACCGCATCAACACTGCTCGCGTCGATGCCGGTATTTTCAGCAGGCGTGTTTTGCAAAAATGTGAGGTTCGTGTGATTAAGTGATTCGGGAATGGTCAGTGAGGCCGTATCCACCCCAATGAATGCAACATCATCCATCTTCGGCTGGGTTAGAGCCAACCCAAACAAGGCCCCGTTACCGCAGCCGATATCAACGAGCGTCGCATTGGTACCACTGTAGGTGTTAAAAAACTTCAGCCACCTTTCTGCCAAATCACCGTCATAATTTTCACCAGGGGCGTCCGCAAACGAGTGCAGTTTTCCCTGTTTCCAATACGTTGACCAATAGTTTTCCATTTCTGTTACCACAAATAAAAAAGGCCGATTTTCATCGGCCTTTTGTTTTACGTTAAAACCGCTTCAATTAGAAGCTGATTTCGTAGTTCACACGGTATGTGCGACCAAAGTTGTTGTACAGATCCTGGTTGTCCCAAGAACCGTTAGACGACAGTACTGGATCTTCGTCTGTAACGTTTTCCGCAGTCAGACGAACAACACCGTAGTTACCCATGTCATAAGAGTAAGTCACGTTGTGGATTAACCAGCTGTCCAGCTTACCGCTTTGTACGAAGTAACCGTCTTCGCCTGCAACTTCGTTTTCTGACGTGCTGTCAGTGTACGTTGCGTTCCACGCGATTTGGTGATCGTCCAGAGTCCAGGCCAGTGTTGCAACTGACTTGAATTCAGGCTGACCAGACCAACCGGCAGTATCCTGAATCAGACCACCAACTTCTGACTCGTACGACAGTACGAAGCTGTTGATGTTGTTGAAGCGGAAGTCACCGAAGCCGGTAGACAGGTTTGCGTTGATGTGGAAATCGATACCTTCAACAGTGAAACCTGTACCGTTGAAGTAAGATGTACCTGCTTCAACCAGTGTTCCTGTACCGCCAGCAGCACGCTTCAGGTAGAACACGTCGTTTGGCGTTTCATCTACCGCAATCGCGTCAATCAGACCGTTGGCTTCATCAGACAGCAGTTGCTGAAGTGATTTCGCCTGGATAACGTCCTGAATGTCCAGCTTGAAGTAATCAAGTTTCAGACCCAGGTTGTCATTCACGTCCCACGCAACACCCAAGTTTACGTAGTCAGACGTTTCTGGACCCAGGTTAGGGTTAGCAGCGAAGTACGTGTCGTACTGGCGAGCTGTAGTTGCACCCTGCGCATAGTCAATCGCGCCTTCTGCAGAGAAAGTCAGTGCAGCGTTCAGCAGGTCAAGACCTGGTGCACGGAAAGACTCAGAGTAAGAAGCACGAACAATTACGTTCTCCAACGCTTCCCAACGCAGAGATACTGCAGGTGACAGTTCGCTACCGAAGTCAGAGTAATCATCGAAACGTGCTTTGATGTTCAGCTCAACTGAATCAACTACTGGCAGTACTGATTCGAAGAATGCTGCAGTTACGTCACGTGCACCTGATGAAGTGTTACCGGCTGAACCACCAACCAGACCAGCTTCTGACTGACCGTCATACTCGTCAAGGTAAGTTTGCTCGAAGTACTCAACACCGAAGTAGTGAGACGCCAGGCCTCCAGGCAGATCGAACATATCGAAGCCAATACCACCGTAGTAGTGGTTGAAGGTCGCTTGTGAGCTTTGCAGCGTTGTAACTTTAGTATTTGCAATACCCGCTTCGCTACGCAGTGGAATGTCGTTTCTTACGTTGTAAGCCAGACCGCCGTAAGACAGGTAGTATTTACCAACTGCTTTGTTATCGGCTTTGTTGTAGTGATAGTAAACTTCCCAAGATGCATTGTTCCAGTCCAGAGAGCCACGCAGACCCGCTGTGTAATCCTGGTTGTAGTCATCTACGTTACCGTCACGGGTACCAACATCGGCCCAGCGGATAAGCAGGTAAGCTGTTTCGTCTTCATACGGGTTATACAGCTCGCCGAAGTAGCTGTCTGGATCAGACGCTGGCAGTACACCTGGAAGCGGTGCTGCTGGTGGTGCATAACGACCAAATGAAGAGTTCTGAACAACCATTGCCTGACCAAAGAACTCGATGTCGTCTGTCAGTTCATAGTCTGAAGACACATACAGTGTGTTACGGTCGATAGAAGCCGTGTTGTATGAAGTGTTTGCGTAAGCAAACATACAGTACGTAGAGCCTGGGCTCCAGTCATCATCTGCCGCAGTTTCCTGGAAGATGTCAGTACCAAACTCTGACTCAAGGTCAGAACATACTGGTGCTGCTTGCGCCTGAGAGAAATCAGAGTTCAGCGCAGTTGCACCGTACAGTGACCAACCGATTGTTTCAGTGTAGGCCTGGATGATGCCGTCACCGTTCAGGTCGTTACGCTGCGGTGCAGTGTAATAACGATCAGAGTCAGCGATGCCGTCACGCTCCTGGTGGTCATAAGCAAAGGTGATGTTACCTTTGTCGTTTGACAGACCGCCAAGGATTGAGAATTCAGTGTTAGTCGTGCCGCCGTCACGGTCACGGCTACCCGCACCAATGTTAAACGTCAGACCTTCGTAGTCTTCTTTAAGAATGATGTTAACAACACCAGCCATCGCGTCAGAACCGTAGATTGCAGATGCACCTTCGGTTTGAATATCGATACGCTCAACCGCAGCCATAGGCAATGCGTTAAGGTTAGCTGATGCGCCACCCAGAGTTGGTGAACCTGGGAAACGACGGCCGTTCAGAAGTACCAGAGTACGACGTGAACCCGCACCACGCAGGTTAATGGTTGCTTGTGACTGAGCAGAGCTACCTGAACGCTCTGAGAATGAACCGAAAGAGTTCAGTGAGCTTGAACGCAGTGCGTCAGCAACGGTGTAATCACCTTCCAGCTCGATGTCCGCAGCAGTGATAGATACAACAGGGGCCGCACCTTCAAGGTCGGTACGCTTGATGCGTGAACCTGTTACAGAAATTTTTTCGATAGTCTCGTGCGAAGGCTACGCCCGGCGCACCCATAGCTACTGAAGCAGCTCCGAAAGCACAAGCCAGCTTCACTGACTTAGCCAGTTTAGAATTTGTAAACATGTATTGTCTCCCTGGACCACTAAAACTTGTTAGTGTGTGTTTTTTTTAAATCGCTTTGAACGACTTATTATTTATAAGGTCTGAACCTCGACAGTGATAATAACCACATCCTGAGCGGGGGGTCAACTGCGATCAGACGAG
>CAZDUT010000098.1:0-10749 GCA_964508695.1 uncultured Alteromonas sp. | reverse complement strand
GTGGACGTGGTAGCCCGCTATCTGGAACGCCTGATGCTCGGAGACAAGGCTGCAGAGCCACAGGCCAGCGGTATGGAGATGAATTTTCTGGCAGAAAACGGTTTTCTGAAAAAATAACCCTACAAGAAGCAGAGATTATGGCACTAAACACACCCGAAGAAATTATCGAGGACATTCGTCAGGGCAAGATGGTGATCCTGATGGATGACGAAGACCGCGAAAACGAGGGCGACCTGATTATGGCGGCAGAGCACGTTACGCCCGAAGCCATCAATTTCATGGTGACTCATGCACGCGGCCTGGTGTGTTTACCGATGACCCAGGAGCGGTGTAAGCGCCTGAACCTGCCTCTGATGGTGGACAAAAACGAAGCGCAGTTTGCAACCAATTTCACTGTCTCCATAGAGGCGGCCAGCGGGGTTACCACCGGTATTTCGGCGGCAGACCGGGCCGCGACCATACGCGCAGCAGTAGCGAAAGATGCCACTGCCGCGGATATTGTGCAGCCGGGCCATATTTTTCCTCTGATTGCCAAAGATGGCGGGGTGCTCAACCGCGCAGGTCACACGGAAGCCGGGGTCGATTTACCGCGTCTGGCTGGGTGTGAGCCGGCCGGGGTTATTGTGGAAATCCTTAACGAAGATGGCACGATGGCCCGTCGGCCCCAACTGGAGCGATTTGCGCAAAAACACAATCTTAAAATCGGCACCATTGCCGATTTAATCGAGTATCGCAATCTCAATGAAACCACTATCGATAAGGTGGCCGAATGTAAGCTTCCCACTGAGTTCGGCGAATTCGAATTGCATACGTTTAAAGACAGCATCGATAATCAAATCCACTTCGCCCTGAAAAACGGCGATATTGATGAGAACACACCCACACTGGTCAGGGTCCATTTGCACAATACGTTTAGCGATCTGTTGGGGTCGACCCGCGGTATAAACCGCTCGATGACGTTACCACAGGCTATGCAGCGCATTGCCGATGAAGGTGGTGTCCTGGTGCTGCTGGGCAAAGAAGAGCACCTGGAGATGCAGGTTAAGCGCTTTGCCGCAGAAGATCGCGGAGAGCAACCTGCAGGCGCAAGCTGGCAGGGGTCGTCACGCACTATCGGTGTGGGCAGTCAGATCCTCGCCTCGCTGGGCGTGCACAAAATGCGTTTGCTAAGTAAACCGATTAAATACCATGCGCTCTCGGGCTACGGCCTGGAAGTGGTGGAATATATCCATGACGACGCCGATGCGTAACGGCTTTTAAGCAACATTCGATTTTGTTTGCGTGCAGGTATGCTATACTGCGCGCCGTTTTTTCATGAGGATAAACGCCATGCAGGTGATTGAAGGTAATATCAGAGCGACGGGCAAAAAGTTTGCAATTGTTGTCTCGCGTTTTAACAGTTTTGTTGTAGAAAGTCTGCTTGAAGGAGCACTGGACACACTGGAGCGTCACGGAGAGGTGAGCGACGACGATATTACCCTGGTACGCGTGCCTGGTGCCTATGAACTGCCTGTCGTGGCAAAGAAACTGGCCGAAAAAAAGCAATTCGATGCGATCATTGCATTGGGGGCGGTTATTCGCGGTGGTACACCTCATTTTGATTTCGTTGCCGGTGAGTGCAACAAAGGTCTCGCGCAGGTCTCTTTGGAGTATGGCGTACCTTTGGCATTTGGTGTCATTACCACTGACTCCATTGAGCAGGCGATCGAACGTTCTGGCACCAAGGCCGGAAACAAGGGCGCAGAAGCTGCGCTTGGCGCACTGGAAATGGTTAACGTTATCGACGCCGTCGATAAATTGTAAGGCGAACGTTTAAGTGAAAGTATCAGCACGTCACAAGGCCAGAGAGCTTGCCCTGCAGGGAGTGTACTCCTGGCAAATGAGTAAAAACCAGATAGACCAGGTAGAGCTGGCGCTGGCCACCTCCAACGACATGCATAAAGTCGACATGGCCTATTTTCAGGCATTGTTGCGTGGTGTGGCAAAAAATGCGTCGCGACTGGATGACACCGTTAAGCCGTACCTCGGGCGTCTGCCTGAAGAGCTGGACGCCATTGAAAAAGCGATTTTGCGTATTGCAACGTTTGAACTGACTGAACGCATGGACGTGCCGTATCGCGTCATTATCAACGAGGCGATAGAACTGGCGAAATCGTTTGGGGCAGAAGAGAGTCACAAATTCATTAATGGTGCATTGGATAAAGCAGTTAAAACACTGCGCAAAGACGAGCGCGACTAACGCGTTACTTTGCAGTCTGTGCCCCGAATAAGAACGAGATAATCGTGAAAGAATTCGATCTCATCGGTCGCTATTTCAATAGCGGCGGACATCAGCGCAAGGATGTGGTGGTGGGTATTGGAGACGACTGTGCAATCACTGTTGTCCCTGAAAACCAGCAATTAGCCATTACTACCGACACACTCATTGGCGGCGTGCATTTTCTCATGGATACGCCGGCGAAATCTGTCGCCTATAAAGCCGTTGCCGTTAACTTAAGTGATTTAGCCGCGATGGGGGCAGAGCCAGCATGGATCAGTCTGTCACTGTCATTACCGGATGTCGATGAGAGCTGGCTGAGCGACTTTGTCGAAGGCCTTTATGAACTTACCCGCTTTTATTCTGTGCAGCTGATTGGCGGAGACACGGTGCGTGGCCCGATGTCCATGACCATCACCGCGCAGGGCTTCATACCGCCAGGCTCTCAGCTGCGCCGTAATGAAGCTAAGCCTGGCGACTGGGTATACGTTACAGGCTCGTTGGGCGATGCCGGTGCCGGGCTGGATATCCTTAAAGGCGATTTGCAGGCAAGTGGTGAAGCCCGGGAGTTTTTGATAAAGCGCCATCTTTATCCGACACCACGGGTTGCAGCCGGCACGGCGCTCAGACGCATAGCGAACGCCTGTATTGATGTATCAGACGGATTGCTGGCGGACTTGTCGCATATCCTGAATGGCTCAAAATGTGGCGCGACGCTGCATTTGGATCGTTTGCCGCTGTCACGGGGACTGCAGCAAACAGTCGAAACGGAAAAAGCAATCGAGTACGCCCTGTCGGCTGGTGACGATTATGAGCTGATATTTACTGTCAGTGAGGAGCAAAAGGGGATCCTGGAAACCTCATTAAGCAGTACCAACGTAAAAGCGACCTGCATTGGGCAGTTAACCGGTAACAGCGGGCACATTGACCTTAAACTTAACGACCAGCCCTATCGCCTGCCACAGCAATTTGGCTTCGAACACAAGTTCTGATGCAGCCTGTTTATCGCGCACGGGTGAGTTTACGCAACCCGGTACATTTTCTTGCTCTGGGGTTTGGCAGTGGACTGGTGCCGTTTATGCCAGGCACCTGGGGCTCGCTGATTGCACTGCCTCTGGTTATTGCCATGTCCCTGCTGCCGGAATGGGGGTATGTGCTTGTTACGGTAGTGGCCTGTCTGGCAGGTAACTACCTGTGTGGAAAAACTGCAGAAGATATGCAGGTGCACGATCATGGTTCGATTGTGTGGGATGAAGTTGCCGGCATCATGGTTACCTTCCTGCTTGTCCCATTGCACTGGCAGTCTCTTCTGGCCGGTTTTCTGCTCTTTCGCATGTTTGACATTATCAAGCCCTGGCCGATAGGCCCTATCGACAAACGGTTGCACGGTGGCACCGGGATCATGCTCGATGATGTGGTCGCGGGGATCATGGCCTGTGTGTCGCTTCATCTCATCAGTCAGTTAATGTAACCTCCCTTTACCTTTCTCTTATTGCGTTATTCCCTGCAGGTTGTCTAGGCTTTACAGCGTAAACCTGCGAGAAATACCTGATGAAAACCTGTCATTATTGTTGCAGCGAGATTGCCGCTGAGGCGCAAAAGTGTCGCTATTGCCAAGAGTATCAGACTGAACTTGAATGTTCGTACTGTCGCGCATCCTTACCTGAGCATGCCACAGTATGCCGTTACTGTAACAATCCGGTGGTAAGACCGGACGCGCCAATTACCTCAATACCTGCCCTGACCGTATATGCCGAGTTAATGCCGACATTACTGTTTCGCTTTCGTTTGCTGCCACAGGAAGTCTGCACCGATCCCGAAAAAATTGTAATCAACACCCCAGGCCTTTTCCGACTGTGGCAAAACAGTGATGAGATCCAGTGGGGTAAGGTTGCAGGTTTCAGCTATCGTAACGGTATTTTCTGGGATCGTATCGATATAGAAACCCGTGGGCAGAAGCCCAGTACCATTTTGGGGCTGAATAAAGCAACGGGCGAAAAACTGCGACAGATTCTGCAAAAGCTGGAAGTCTGAGTGTCAGACTGGCAAGTGGAAAATGCCATTGTCTGATTACGCCGGCTTATGCAGCAACGTAAACGTACGTGTCCAATACAGATTAATTTCTACCGCCAAATGTTGTCCAGAGCATATACTGTTTAAGGTTTTTGCCATTTTACAGGGACGCACCATGCAGCAGCACGAAACTCACCTGCACAGTGACGGTCAGGTTATGACCGATAAACAAATTCGTGACGTGGTCACACCGTACGAGTTCGGTGTGTCCGACAGTATCGTGGGCACGCCGCTGGCAAGACCGCTACGACGGGGAGTGGCGTTACTTATCGATCTAATCTTAGTGGTCATGCTGACCGATTTGCCTTCTATATTGCTTGCTGCGCTGGGAGTGGTGTTCTTCTGGCGCGCAGGTAAGAGAAAAAATACCCCCTCACGGTTTGTATGGTTTCGCAAAACCTTGAAAGGGATCTCGGCACTCTTGCTGTTCGGGATCCTTGTTGCGGTCTTCAACAGCATTAATGCGCCACCCTCCAGTCGCTTTACTTCGTCGGGTGACAACGAGGCAATTTTGACCGGCGCACAGGGGATTGCGGTAGCGGGCCTGATGATAGGCTTGTCAGCACAGCTAGAGCAGGTACAGCAGGATATTGAGAGTGGGCAATGCGAGCCACAGGCGTGCTGGGAGCGCGTTACCACACAGCTTACCGGGAAAATAACACAATCAGATTTGCCGCCGTCGGTTGTCCATGAAGTGGCAGACAGGCTGGAATCAAGGATGCGCGAAACACTTACCCCTTCGCAAACTGAAGCGCTGCTGGCGACACTTACCGCTGAAGTACCGGTTGTGAATACCGAGCAGGCAGTTCAGGAGGATGACGTGTCAGACCGTCCCCTCACAACGCCTGGCACGGAGCAAGCCATTCCCACCAATGACAATGGCGACCCGAGTTTATTGGCGTGGGCGCGAGGGCTGCTTGAGGATTTGGGAATTGGCTTTGGTTGGGCTGCACTGTATTTCACCGCACTGACGTACTGGATGAAAGGCCAGACGCCCGGGAAATTTGTTATGAAACTCAAAGTGATAAAGCTGGACGGTTCAACCATGACGCTGTGGGAAAGTTTTGAGCGTTACGGCGGTTATGGTGCGGGGCTGGCCACGGGGTTATTAGGCTTTGCGCAGATTTTTTGGGAGCCTAATCGGCAGGCCATTCATGACAAAATTTCTGAGACACTGGTTATCCATTTGGGGCGCGAAAAAGTGCCGGTGCAGGCGATTCACGAGTACCGTATGCAATGCGCTGAGGGGAAAGAGGGACAAACTCCAGCGAATGACTGACCCCTCAATTTCACACCATCAGCGCCCGAATGCTCAAAACTGCTTAGTTCGCCGGTTGTGATAAAAGTGGTGAGCGATACCCTTTTAGTTCAGCGGGCAGCATGGGGTTGTTCAAATAGAATGTTTTTCTTTGGGTCAGTCCCAGGCGTTCTACAAGATCACCGGTCGCCTCCTGAAACAGCTGCTCCGCTTTCCCGTTTTGCTTAATAGCCTGCAAGCCATCACGCAGTCGCTCAGCTAATTCAGGTTTGCTGGGGTCCACATAAAATACCAGGGTAAACGGGTAATACACCAATGTACTTGGTTCAATTGCAAACAGGTCGTAAGTTTCAGCCCGATTTTCAAAGGCTTTTTCTATTTCGTTGGCGCCAAGGGCAACGTAGTCAAATTCTTTGTTGGCCAGTCGATCAAATATCTCATCGAAAGTGCCGCCTTCAACCACGTCATAGCCGTTGTGGCGGAATAAGTCCGCATCGGCCCAGCCCTGAGGGATCCCAATACTCAACTGCTTAAAAGCGTCCACTGACTGTATTGCGGCAAACTTGTCGAGATCCTGCTCCCGTACAATGAGCAGGCGATAACCTATTAAGCCCTTCATCAGTGGCTGTGTGACGATAATTTTTTCTTCGCTTTTGAGTTTAGGATTTCCTGCCACAGTGACAAACACGTCGGTTTCGGTGTTGCGGAAGACGGCCGACTCTTCCTCTGAGGTCAGTTCGGTATTATCAGTATTTATCTTGTAGTCACCATACGCGGTTTCAGACGCACTGAGCGCTGCATCAAGCATTTTCAGCTCATAATGTTGTCTGGCATCGGTTTTATTGCCATTCCAGAACTGAACCGTTTGTTGGGCCATGCACCTGGCTGTGCTCACTACAAGCAGTAACGCGATAGCGGTAAATTGCAGTATGGGCAACGTTTTAAGCATTGGATCACTCATTCTTAAGTAGTGTGTTTCGATGATGTTGAAGACTATCACACTATAAGGGGCGCTGTGCAGTTGGTGCCAGCAGCATGAAAGCGTGGGCTGACGTGATGGCATACTGTGATGACCTGAATGGCCACAATGCGATTGTAAGCAGCTGTCCGCAAGGACACTACCATTATTCGCGTACCTATCTGCGGTAAGTGTAAGCAGAGGTAACGAGAGTGTGTTATCACATCGACGCTGCCGTCGTAATTTGTCTCGTCACCGCTACGCCAGCCAGTTCGGCGTTAGTCTGTTGATGATGCTATCGGCTGCTGTGCGCGCAGCGCGTTAAAACCGCTTACAAATTCGTTGGCCCAGCGATCGATGACACGCTTGGCGGCTGCCGTATTGGTTACCCGATTGGTCCAACTTAGGTACATATCTTCTCTGTCCCTCAGGTCTTCTATCCACCTGGCCAGTATTTCTCCGCTTGTTGCATCATAAATTTCAAGGTACATCGTTAAGCTGCCGGCAGAACGGGCGTATGTGCGATTAACGCCGGATGAGTTTAAATCCGGTGCATTGACATCCAAATTAATGACATTGGGCTTAATTAGCAGCGTGTTAGCATCGGCCTGCGTAGTGACAGTCATTCCCGGGACCTCAGAGAACTTGTCTGTTACTGAGCGGTGAACGATTTCACCCACACGCGCGCGAATAGTATCCATATCGTCCTGCCGCACCCTACTGGCTCTATGCTCGCGGTTGTAGTCCCTTTCCCAGTTTGTCTTAAACGCCACATGGCTTTGCGCGATAACTGCTTTGTCATAATTGTCCCAGTCCACGTTTTGTTTTAGCTGAATTTGTGTAGTTCGGTCAGACTCTACGATCAGCAAGCCATCATGAGTTCGGGCTTCCGGTGTTACCTGTTCGTCCTGTATTCCTGAACAGGCGATAACCGTGAATGCTGCGAAGGCCACAAAAATTGACCGCGGTGTTGTCAAAGATTTAATTGTCAACTTGCTCAAAACCTGCTCCTAATGTTTGGAAAAATGTTTGAATGACTGTTGTTCCCGTTGTCATAGCGGCAAAGATTCACGCACCGACGCCGTTATGCCTTGGGGGTGTACCAAATAGGCGACGACCAGGCTCGTTCCTTAATGACTTTTGGGAGGTCCTGAGGATGATCGACCTTGGCTTTTTTTGCATCATACATACTCCAGCGGCAGACCGGGTTTTCCAGCACCCGTACGTAATAAAATGCATGTTGGCTGGGATCAAAATCTGTATCCCGCCAGGTGACAGCCAATTCGGAATCACCCTTGTCCTGACTGATGGTGCAGTTTTTGAGATCGACCGTTGCGCCGTTATCAGGGCAGCGCTGGGTGTCAGGATCAGGCGATGCGCCATCAGAGCATGCAATATCGACCGTCATTTCTTTAAGTTGATCATCTGCAGTCCGCCAGCCTTTGACCATCTGAATTTTGGCCAAAGGGGCACTGTCGGGATCGCGCTGAGCCCAGACAACAAAAGAGGGGAATGCGCCCTTAGGTGCAGCAGACAAGTCGCCCCCCTGAGGTACGCCCGATTCATAGCCTTTGGCAATCCAGTTCGTATCAGTGTGCGCATTGGCCTTGAAATCAAAGCCGCCAAACATGCGTACTTGTGTGCTGGTGCCACTGGTAGCAAAGGTTTCTTTACGATACAGGGCGTCCCAGATATCGGCACGGGTATTACTTTCGGCCCATACCCCCGCTATGCCTCCCGGGTTATAAAGCTTCGTGGGGTCATCGTCTCCTGACATGCCCATGGCTTCAGCAGTGGGGTTAGCCTTTAAGCCCAGGCGTACCTCTGGTTCGCCATCATTGTTGGCGTAATGCCCCTCAAAATCATCTTCAGCGGTATCACTGGGGGTGCCGTTGTGATTGTCTGTGGCGGCGACGATACCGTGCTTGAACGGATTGATGCCAAGTTCTGCTTTGTGGCGCAAGCCAAACTTTAGTCCATTGCGGACAAACGCATACGCATTGCTGCAACTGCCTTCCTGGCCAGCTTTACATTCTTCAAAGACAGTTTCGAAGTTACACTCCTCGTCGGTTGTCATGATGCCGGTCTGGCACTCTGAATTGCCCTTAATTTGCATAATTTCTACCAGACGATCCATGTTAGCCCGTCGTGCAAGGCCTTCTTTTGTCCACGCTTTACCATCAGATGTTTTGCCCCAGTACAGCCGGCCCCAATAGAAGTTAGGGTTATGGGGAATGGTCAGCACGCTGCAATCACCGCTACAATGCTTTTCCAGCCAACGGTGTAAGTCTTCGCCTGTACCTTCAAAGGCAGAAAATACTGTGTCCGGTACCTCAGCTGATTTAAAAATCACGTTTCGGTGCATCATGCCACCTTTGCCTTCGGGCGCATTGGCGGAAAATTCAAAGGCAACAAAAGACGTGAATTTGCCCGGTTCATAGTGATCATTTGCCGCTTGCTGGATCCGCAGCCAGGGGCCTTCTATGGCGTCAAGACAGGACGCTCCGTCCTTACCACAAATGCCTACCTGGCGCTTAGGGGGAGAAACAGCCAGGCCTGCAAAAATATCCTGAAATGGCTGCATATCACCATTACGGATACCCTTGCAGGTGTCTGAATTATAATTTTCCATTTCTGGATTAGTACATACTTCATACTCCCCCAAGGCTTCTGCGTGGTCCGTAATAGCTGCAAAATCAAGTGGCTTTTTAATCCGCTTGGGAACACCGGTAGGAAGTTTAACCGTTTCGCCCTTGGCAAACCGGTAAGCAGTAGAGGGATCATTCATGGTGTTACCAAAAATATAGGCATCGAGCGAATAAGCTGTGTGCAAATGCAGTTCACCGAAGTAGGCATCCTTTAGCGGATTTCGCTTTATCTTCTCCTCTGCGTTGGCGTTTTGCCAAAGAAGTGTTAAAGCCACTATCAACAGTAATTTGGGTAACACGCTGGGCGGTTGGCACGCTGACCGAGTTGGGATCATATATTGCTCCGTGAGCCGGTATCCTGGCAGGTAGTTTTTTTATAACTACCTGAATAGCAAAGCTTGCTTTGCATTTTTTTATACTTGCACAATGTCACGCTGGCGCCTTCGTTAACTTCTTTCGCGCCTGTTTAATTGATACAACAGGTATGTTTGGAGTTTAGTAGAAGTTAGTCTTTAATCAATTGTCGATGGCGCGTGCAGTAAGAATGGCTGGCATCGAGAAAAACGGTAAGCATCGAGGTAACTTGAAAGCGCTGCCGCTCCACTGAAATCATTTGGTAACAGCTAAAAGAGAGTGTCCGTTTTGTTGTAACCGGTCTGCTAAAATAAAGCAGAATGTCCCCCGGCTCGAGTGGCGCGTAGTGTGTGTATTCCTGCAGCCGCTATTCGTCTTCCATCCTGCAGGCGACCTTTAAGCTTAACCTTTCTTTCTCTGAAATAAGGCATTTTATTTTTTTTTGCTCTTACAGCAGCAGTTTTATATAGGAAAAAGATCTATAGCAAGGCCGGTATTCCCGGAGATTTAAACCATACTGTGTGGGCAGTAAAGAGGTAAGCGATAAACCAATAAGTGAGGGTATCTCACACTTCATCAGTCAAATTAATACAACAAGGAGAGCACCATGAAGGGCTCGTTAAGATTGTTATTGATGTCGGTTGTAGCACTACCATTTACATACGCGCAGGCCGTAACCAACCAGGGGCCTCCTGATATAACCGTTTCCGGCGTAGTCGATGCCAATGTAATTAATACGATTTCAGCGTCACAGCTGGAAGGGTCGAGTTTTGACGCCGGTGTCTCAAGCGGCGGGAGCATAACGCTGGTTAGAGCAATACCCTTTAAGCTTCGGTCTATAAGTACCAGTATTGCGCCTGATGTTGCAGGAGAGTTATGCACAGTCACTGTCAGTATCGGTGAGGATGAAGGCACACCAATCGGTTTGGCGCTGATGTCTAACGGTCAGGCCTCCACGGTGTCGAGAAATTACAGTGTTCCCATAGATTCTGTAAGTATTATTCAGTGGAAAGTACGAGGTGATGCCGCGTTTTGTCGAGTAACGCTTGCGGTAGCGGGTGAAGTTGCCAATGATCCTGAGTCGACACTACAACGCAGCACAGCCCCTTCTTCACGATTTGAAGTGCGTTAGCGGGGTATACGGAATTCCGTCCCCCCCCCGTTGCTATAGCCGTAACGATTGGTTGGGGGGCGATTCAGG
>CAZDUT010000097.1:7999-10895 GCA_964508695.1 uncultured Alteromonas sp. | reverse complement strand
TTGTCGCGACTACATCGGCGATAAATTTGGTGACAAGTACTTACCGGACTCGCCGAACCGTTATGGTAGCAAAGAAGGTGCTCAGGAAGCCCACGAAGCGATACGGCCGTCGAACGTCGTCATCAAAGCTGACAGCCTCTCTGATATGGAAAGAGACGCACAGCGTCTTTATGAGCTTATCTGGCGTCAGTTTGTCGCCTGCCAAATGACGCCTGCCAAGTACGATGCCACTACGGTGCGTGTTGCCGCCGGTGATTATGAGCTGACCGCGAAAGGCCGGGTGTTACGTTTTGACGGCTGGACACGGGTACAGCCCCAGCAGCGCCGAAAAGGCGAGGAAGATTTACTGTTGCCTGATGTGAAGCAGGGCGACAAACTGGACTTAAAAGCGTTGGATCCTAAGCAACACTTTACCAAGCCTGTGGCCCGCTACAACGAAGCGTCACTGGTAAAAGAGCTGGAGAAGCGCGGCATTGGTCGTCCCTCAACCTACGCCAGTATCATCTCGACGATTCAGGATCGTGGTTATGTCAGACTCGAAAACAAACGCTTTTATGCCGAGAAAATGGGCGAAATCGTTAACGATCGTCTGATGGAAAACTTCGATGATTTGATGAACTATGACTTTACGGCAAACATGGAGCAACAGCTCGATGACATTGCCGAGGGAAATAAAGACTGGAAAGACGTGCTCAACGTGTTCTATTCAGACTTTTATCAAAAGTTGCTTAACGCAGAAAAAGAGCCGGACAACGGCGGCATGCGGCTTAACCAGGCGGTCCCTTCAGGCATCGAGTGCGAGAAGTGCGGGCGTGAGATGAATGTACGCGTGGCCAGTACCGGGGTATTTCTGGGATGTTCAGGCTACAACCTGCCTCCCAAAGAACGCTGTACCAATACCATCAATCTGACACCTGGCGATGAGGTCGTGAAGGTGGATGATGAAGAGGAAATGGAAACTGAAGCGCTGAGGGCCAAAAAGCGTTGTGATATCTGTGGCACCGCCATGGACAGTTACCTGGTGGATGAAACCCGTAAACTGCATGTCTGCGGAAATACGCCGACCTGTCAGGGCACCAAAATTGAAACCGGCACCTTTAAAATTAAAGGTTATGACGGACCGATCATTGAGTGCGACAAGTGTGGCAGCGATATGGAGCTGAGAAACGGTCGCTTCGGTAAGTACTTCGCGTGCACCAGTGATGATTGTAAAAATACCCGTAAGTTGCTAAGAAATGGTGAACCCGCGCCGCCGAAGGAAGACCCGGTGGACTTGCCGGAGCTACCCTGCGAGAAGTCCGATGCGCATTTTGTGTTGCGCGATGGGGCTTCGGGTATCTTCCTGGCTGCCCATAACTTTCCAAAGTCGCGAGAGACACGAGCACCAAAAGTCGCCGAACTTGCTCGCTTCAGAGATAGAATTTCGCCGAAATTCTATTACCTTGCCGATGCACCTCAGGAAGATCCGGAAGGCAATCCGACGGTTGTCAGATACAGCCGCAAAACCAAACAGCAGTATGTGCTAGCGGAAACAAATGAGGGCAAATCAACAGGCTGGTCAGCCTGGTACAATGATGGCAAGTGGGAGGCGCAAACTGCGCGTAAAACCACCACAAAGAAGAAAGCAAAGAGTAAATAAAATGGCATCGTTACAGGATCAGCTGCTCAAGGCCGGCCTGGCTGATAAGTCCAGTGCCCGCCAGGCACGTGCTGATAAGCGCAAAAAGCAAAAGCTTAAAAACAAGCAAAAGCAGGTAGTGGTCGATGAAGCGGCGCTAGCCGCGCAGCAAGCGGCTGAGCAGAAAAAGGCCAAAGATCGCGAACTCAACCAGCAGCGTCAGGAGCAACTGGTTCAGCGTTCGATAGCCGCGCAGGTTCGCCAGCTCATTGACATGAATAAGCAGTCCAAAGGTAAAGGCGACACCGTGCTCAACTTTACCCATGACAATGTGATCAAGCGCATGCATGTCAGTGATGAAGTGCACAAGCAGGTCACACAGGGCCGCCTGGCGGTTGTGTTGTTTGATGAAGGCTACGAACTGGTTCCGATGCCGGTGGCAGATAAAATTGCTCAGCGCGACCAAAACAGTGTTATCCATCGCGCTGACGAGATCAGCACGTCTGAGCGTCAGGAAGATGAGGATGACTGGTATGCCGATTATCAAATACCGGATGATTTAACCTGGTAACGCAATGCCATAATTAAACGCGCCTTTCGGGCGCGTTTTTTGTTTGTGCAGGGCAGTATTGCAGGCACATTGCCATTTTGACTCTTTTTTTACCTGATCTGTTTAACTTTCCTTGCCTGTATCTAGTCAATGTAAATCACACGACTACGTGTGCTCACCGTGCGTATCTTTGTGCGGATGGGCGACACTTACATTACCTTAAGGAATACTATGAAACGCTATTTAACTGCTTTGGCGTGCTCCCTGGCACTATCACAGGCTCAGGCAATGACGATAACGCTGGCTGATGCTGAGTCGGGTAAGCCTGCAGGAACCGTGACAGTGACATCGTCTGACTACGGACTGGTTTTTGCGCCAAATCTGGAAGGACTTGCGCCTGGTGGCCACGGTTTTCACGTGCATGAGAACCCCTCATGTGACAGTAAGATGAAGGACGGGGAATCTGTACCGGCCGGCGCCGCGGGCAGCCATTACGACCCGGAAAACACAGGCCAGCACGGTTATCCTTGGTCAGATGACAGCCATCTGGGTGATCTCCCCTTGTTGTATGTCAATAAGGACGGAGAGGCAACACATCCGGTACTGGCACCTCGTCTTACCATGCAGGATATTGAAGGCCGGGCGCTGATGATCCACGCCGAAGGTGACAATTATTCAGATACTCCTGAAAAACTCGGGGGCGGAGGTGCACGCTCGTTGTGCGGCGT
>CAZDUT010000097.1:0-7989 GCA_964508695.1 uncultured Alteromonas sp. | reverse complement strand
AAGTAAGTAGTTAAGTACTCACGAGGCGCATGGTGTGCGCTCTTTCGTAATAGCAGCATACCCTGGCTGTTGTCATTTCCAAGGCTCACAGGTTATGCTGTGAGCCGCCTTCATTATGCTGTTTAGCGCCAGTTTCCTCTTCGCTGCCACGTTCAAAACCGTCTCTTTTGATGCGAAATAAGTTAACAAACCTTTTAACAAAACTTTACAATTGGTTTGGAAGCGCTTACATTGACTGCGAATTCGGCCGTACATTTTGCTGGGACGCCAGCTTAAAAAAACGAAGGTGTGAATATGTTTTTTACGCGAAAAAGTGCAATGAATTTGATGTTAGCAGTACCTGCCACTCTGGCTGCGCAGGGGGCATTGGCGGCAGCCTGTCAGAACCCCGTTCCGGTATGGCAGGATGAGTTCGATGGTACTGCATTGGATACATCAAAATGGGAAGTAATGATTGGCGATGGATGCGACTACGGAATTTGTGGCTGGGGCAATAACGAGCTTCAGAGTTATCAGGCTGAAAACATTTCAGTCGCCAATGGCAAACTGACCATCACTGCAAAGAAGCAGCGGGTAAGAGGAAGTCAATATACCTCAGGACGGATTCGAACGGCAAATATGCCAAATGGTGGCGAGTGGACCCACGGCAGATTTGAAGCCAGTATCAAGCTCCCCGATGGCACAGGTATGTGGCCAGCATTTTGGATGCTTCCCACTGATCCCGACGTTGGCTGGCCACAAAGCGGTGAAATCGATATTTTAGAGGCGACCGGCCAGGCCGACATGATTGCCTTTGGAACGATTCATTACGGCGACCCCTATCCGGATAACGAATGGACCAGTGGGCGCATTCTCAAACAACCAGACAGATGGTCTGACGGGTTCCATACCTATGCCGTAGAGTGGGAGCCAGGTGAGATCCGCTGGTACGTTGATGACATCTTGTACTCAGTGAAGACCCCAGATGATTTAAGTGATCCGGCTTTCTGGACGTTTGACAATTATAACTACCATTTTCTCCTGAATATGGCTGTGGGTGGCAGTATCGGCGGTGTGGTTGACGACAGCCAGCTACCGCAAACAATGGAAGTGGATTATGTCCGGGTATACGATTTTGGCCAGCCGTCACTTGAGGGGCCGCACATTGTCGATGCAAATTCACAGGCGACCTATTCGGTTGTAGATGAGCACGGCACCGGGAGCAGCTATGACTGGTCTGCACCCACTGGTGAAACCGGTACGGCACAATCTTTCACAGTGAACTGGAATGAGCAGGGGGGCTCTGTAAGCGCTTCCATTTCAAACAGCTGTGGTACTCAAAATGTTGCTATGGATGTTCATGTACTTCCTGTGCTTAGCGTGAAGGACGTACTGGATAACTATGAGACTGACGGACAGATTACCTGGACAGCCTGGGAAGGCCAGTACAATGAAGTCCCGAACCCGGTTAATGACACCGTAAACAGCTCAGCCACAGTGCTTGAGTATGTCAGAAATGGTACAGCGTTGTACGATGTTCTGGCGGGATCGACTGACGTTGTAGCTGATGCGGGCAGTCTGATTGCGGGCAGTGAAGCGTTTTATCTGGATGTCTACATGCCATCACCAAGTGAGCAGGAGATCCTTATCCAGCTAGAGGATAGCTCGCAGGCAACCCCAGACAACTATCCAACCGGAAGACACTCGAAATACATTGCCCACACCAAGGCAGTGTCAGGTTGGCAACGTCTGAAGTTTGAGCTCGAGGATCGCGTCGATGGCGGAACAACGGATACTGACGTAAACGAACTCGTGATGCTCATCGCACCAAACAGCAATAATGCAGATACCTATTATCTGGATAACCTTGCACTGTACGGCAGCGAGACCTCGCCTGAGGAAAATGCTACATCACTGGTGGTTTCTGATGTCAGTACCAGCCTGGTCAGTGCCGGTAAAGGTAAGAAGCGGGCCCAGGCCGTAGTGACAGTACTGGATAATACCGGCGCGCCAGTTGAAGGTGTTTCCGTATCCGGCCAGTTCACCGGAGACTGGGCAGAATCTGCAAGCGGGGTTACTGCAAGCGATGGTACCGTGACGCTGGAAACCACAACGGCGCTGTCAGGAAACGTCTCTGCAGGCTTCTGTGTAGACGGCGTATCTGGCGCATTACCGCTTGATTCAGCAAACAGTACAGGGCTATGTAACTAAGCCAGTACTTCTCTTGCGCCTGTTCAGTCGTCGACATCCTGACGGCAGGCGCAGGAGATTACTCAATACACTACGCCAATTCTATGCCTGCCTTGTGCAGGCTTTTTTATGCAAAGTGATAACCAACCCCCGCGTTGCCGGGATAACGCTGAGGATCGGAGTAAACGCACTCGCGCCCGGGTCAATTAAGACCAGCACTACCACCAGAAGAAGTACGACTATGGCATGTGCAATATACGCCATGTGCGGGTATTGTTGTGCGCCCGTGTATGATTAAACCTGGTTTCAGGTTCTGCACAGCCAGCATGACCCGACGGTAGCACTGATTGACCAGGTGCCAGCCTTTATACCGGTTCAGATAACAGCCTCGGACTGAATGGTTGGTGACGGCTGGATGAGTACCCGCATTGTGAGCGACTTACCACACAATACGCGTCTTACTGGTTGCGCACACTTCCTATTGTTGTCGGTATAGCAGGCCTGCATGAACCAGCAAGCGTGGGCAGTTAATCGTCGCTTGTCAGGTAAGGTCTTAAGGCATAGCCGTACTGACTATTGGCCTCATAAGATACCGCCAGGGCCCAGTGGCCTGACAAATTACCCGGTATTAATGGTGAGCAATAGCCCCGGGTGAGTAGGGTAGTTAGCGAAAAATCGACTTTTCTCTGGATCCGAATGCATCAGGATCCCGGTGAATTTTTGAGGAGATAAACCCGTAAATGAGGCACGCAAAGGCAATAACTATAGTGAGGAAAATCGTTTGCGGTTGGGTAACAATGCCAATCTGCCATAGTCCCGTTGCGCATAGGGCACCGAGTACGATGGCCAAAACCAGTTTCTTGATCATAATGCAATCCCGTTCGTTGTTATAGTTATCCGTGGCGACATGTCCATGCTGGCCACCAATAAAACGACCCGGCACAAAACCGACTAATAGTAACATGGTTTGAATACACATTCACGTCAACGCGCTGGCGTTGCGCACAGCTTGCCGGGATAACGTTACGAGGCTTGATGTTGGTTACGGAAAAACTGCGTAAGGTGTTCATTCAGCGATTTATTAGCGCCCGTCAGAGACGTTTTTGAAGCTTCTTATGCGCGACGAGCGATGTGCGGCGCACGCGAAAGACTGTTCGCGCGCGCCCGCCCGAAAGACCAATCGGGACAGGGCAATACGCACAGGTATGAGGTTATATGGCCTTGGAAGCTGTATGCCGTCTGGTAAAGCGGTGATTTGCAGGTATACCGTGATTGCGATGGCAACGAGATTGATACCAAGTGCCCATGGCTGGTTCACATTCAGAAAGTTCAGGCTAAACGCGCTGCCTATCATAAAGCCATGCTGCCAACCGTCATTATTCGTGATCCATATATTAATCAGTAACCCATTTGTTAACTGGTATGCCATGATGGGGGAGGAGAAAAAAAACGTCTGAATAGCCCAGAAATTACGGTTGTCCGTCAGTGCGCCCAGAGTGCACCGCTCAACGAGACGAATGGAAATCACAATACCTAAAACGAACGTCGCGAAAAACAGTGCAAAAATCAAATAGCTAAACAGTCCCTGGGGTGACATTAAGTGGTTAATAATGGTGGTGAGGCCAATAAAGCACCCACCGATCGTCAGTACGCTGATCACACGTACAAACCAGGCATTAATTGGCACTTCCAGTGAGCCTGGATCTACTTCGTTGGCGGGCATACCCAGACAGGTCTGTCGCCTGCTACGTTTGTCGAGCGCTTCACACACGGCGGCATAGCGCAAAGGGCTGTGCGCTTTATCAGTCGACTCGCGCAACGCCACTAGCTCCGCTGTAGAACACTCTGATAGCTTTTTCATAATTATTTGATAAAAATAGCCTGGGTACCTGTCAGTACTAAACTACTACGAAAAGACCAGGCTTTGCGAGCACACTGTGCGCCGTCTGCCAACGTTGGCCACCTAGCGCGTATTCGTTGATGGTGAGTTGATTAATGCCAGCGCCCGTTGGGTTTGTGCTCGTAACGCAGCGTTAATTTTTCGGTGCTCTGGGCTCCAGCCTGCCAAAAAGCGATGAAAATCGGCACAGGCGACAGGGTAAAGGGCACGCCATTCGGCTTCGATACGGTCTTTGTCTAAATTGCCACCGAGCGCCTGTCTGAGTTCACGAAAATAATAATCAAGACAGTCTTGTGTCGCAGACTGCAAGTCATCATCACTCAGTGCACTGCCGAGGAAATATGCCACATCAATGATACCTGAGCCTTTGCCGGTATACTGAAAGTCAATGGCGGCGCATTGCGCCATGTTTTCAGTAAAGCAAAAATTGGCAATTTTGGCGTCACCGTGAACCAGCGTCTGAAACTTCGCGTCTGCCAGCGCTTTGTCCAGTGCTCCTGCCGCGGTCTTTAATGGCCCGTCGGGCATTGCACGCCATTCCTCCTGGCGTGTAGCCAGGTGCCAGTAGCTTCCCTGAGGCCACAGTTTTGAGGCCGGTGCGCCGAGAAAGTGGGCGTGAAACCTGGCAAGCCACTTAAGCGGGGCATAACACTGTGCCACCGTTGCGCTAAGCTGTTCATGGCAATAGCCTGCTGCATGCAAATCCTCAAGCACCATAAGCGTATCATCGCCGCGAACGTCACTGAATAGCAGGGAAGGGGCATCACACGAGGCAGGCATGCCGGGTTGATAATCGTTGTAAAAAGCCAGTTCAGCCTTAAAGGATCTGAGTTTACGGCGATGGCCAGCTGCGCCATTCCAGCCTTTTGGGTGAGTGCGCAGAGAGGGTGGCGTTACGGCTTTGACAACCACAGGCTTCGCATCATTGTCAAAATTGGCGCGGAAACACTCACCATAGCCACTCCACAATGACTGAATAGGCCTCACGCGAACCACAGGTTTGCCTGTAAGTCGTTGTAACCAGTCTGTGAGGTGTCGGGTCGTTGTCATAATGAAAAAAAAGCCGCACAGGTGTGCGGCTTGTTCGCTTCTTATTTAAGTGTTAGACACTTTGTGGCTTTGTTGCCGGTGCTGATGCGGCCGATGACGCATGAGCGCGCATCGCCATTTTGCCTGACACCATTAATTCTGGTCTGGCATCATTGGCACGGGCTGTCAGTGTCAGCTCACCAAAGCTTTCGTTAATTTCTGTTGGTGTGGCCATCGGATGTGACACATTCACGCGTCCCCGACTGCTTGCGCCAACCAGTATCGGCGCAGATCCACCGTTAGCCTTCTGCTTTGCTGGCTTATCAGCAGTAGTTGCTGGTTTTGCTGTTGCTTCAGGCTTGTCCTCAACGGGCTTCGCCGCTTTGGTTTCCTTCGCCATTTCTGATTGCGGCTTATCGTCAGCACTGTCTGCTTTGTCATTGGCCTGCAGGTTCAGCTCGGCCTGCTCGGTGGACGAAACATTATCCTTATTATCAGCAGCCTTTGCGTCATCTTTTGTTGCTGATGTCGCTTCTGGCTTGGCTGGCTCTTCAGGCAAATCAAACTGCAACTCATCCTGTCGGATAGTGTCGCTGGTTTGCTCTGCCGGACTCTCATCCTGCGCTTCTTTCTTACGACGCTGGCCGGCAGCACGAACGTGTCTCGGAGAACGTCGCGAACGGCCACGACTCTCACGCTTTTGCTCACCATCAGTTTCGTTAGTGTTCGTACCTGCGTCATCGGATTGTACGTCTGTCGCTTTAGACACGACCTCTGTAGCTGGTGTGTCATCATTGGCTGGTACGTTACCGTTTGATGGGGCTTCCGCTTCACCGACAGGAGGTTGTTGCGCTGCAGTATCATTGTCTTTTGGCGCTGCCTTACGCGGCTTGCTGCGCTTCGGCTTGTCCTGTGGAGCATCTGTTGCTTTATCGTCAGCCGGCTTAGCAGCCTGCGCAGACTCCGCGCTATTGGCCTTGTCACGCGCAGCAGGCGTTGCAGCAGCCTTATCAGTTTTAGGCGCAGGTGTCACGTTAGCCTGTGCACTTTGCGCTGACTGATTGTCATCGGCTTCCATCTGCACTCTGACACTGCGACGCAAATCACGGCGTTTACGGCGCTCTGCCACTTCACGTTTTTTGCCTTTCTCAGCAGGCTTCTCCTGCTTAGGGCTGTCTGCTTTCGCAGTTTGCTGTTTGTCGGTATCAGTTTTCTTGGGCTTATTGTCATCGCGCTGCTGTGGCTTACGCGGCTTGCGAGATTTGTTACCGCGCTTATCATCCTGTTCCTGCGCTTGCTTGCGGTTATCTTCCGTGTCTTTTCCTGCGCGCTTGTCACCACGACGTTCGTCGCTACGGCGGTTGTCACCACGGCGGTTACCACCACGGGAATTACGGCGACGATTGTTCTGGCTACGGCCTCGGTTCTGGTCGCTGCGGCTACCTTTATTGTCTGATTTTGAAGAGACATCTTCCTGCTTTTCTTCTTCCTCGAAGATTCCGCGCAGCCATTTTGCGACCCGGGTGAACAACGAAGCCGCTTCTTCCTTATCGGCTTTTACAGCAGGAGCGGGGGCTGCAACAGGTGCTTGTGTTGGCGCTACCAGACCTTTAAGGGCGGGCTCTTCGCGTTTGGCTTCAGCTGCCGCCGGTTTGTCTACATCAGTTTCTTCTGGCTTCATCAGGTCGACGTTATAGCTGGCGTCTGTCAGCATATCGTCGGGACGACGACGGGTGACCTGGTAATGCGGTGTTTCAAGGTTTGCATTCGGCAACAGCAGTAACGATACATTGTGCTGTTTTTCCAGAGACTGGATGGCCTTGCGTTTCTCGTTAAGCAGGTAAGTGGCAACCGGAACCGGCAACTGCGCTTCAATTTGCCCGGTGTTGTCTTTAATACTCTCTTCTTCAAGAATACGTAAAATCGACAACGCCAGTGATTCGGTCCCGCGAATGGTGCCATGGCCTGAACAGCGCGGGCACACATGGTGCGCGGACTCACCCAGTGACGGACGCAATCGCTGGCGTGACATTTCCAGCAGCCCAAAGCGAGAAATACGGCCCAGCTGAACCCGTGCACGATCACTGCGTACGGCCTCTTTAAGGCGATTTTCCACTTCACGCTGGTGCCGTACCGGTGTCATGTCAATGAAGTCGATTACAACCAGACCGCCTAGGTCGCGCAAGCGCAACTGGCGGGCAATTTCATCGGCCGCTTCAAGGTTAGTATTAAAGGCTGTTTCTTCAATATCGCCGCCCTTGGTCGCGCGCGCCGAGTTGATATCAATGGAGGTCAGTGCTTCGGTTGGGTCGATAACAATTGAGCCACCCGATGGCAGACGAACCTCGCGCTGAAAGGCTGACTCAATCTGACTTTCAATCTGATAGTGACTGAACAGTGGTACATCGCCCTGATATTGTTTAACCCGGTTGGCAAAGTCCGGACGAACCAGCTGAATATGCTGCAGTGCCTGTTCGTAGATGCTGGTTTTGTCGATCAGGATCTCGCCGATATCACGGCGCAGATAGTCGCGAATAGCACGCACAATAACGTTGCTTTCCTGATGGATCAGGAATGGGGCAGAGCGCTCTTGTGCGACTTTTGAGATGGCTTCCCACTGGGTGAGCAATACCCGCAGGTCCCACTCCAGCTCTTCATACGATTTACCCACGCCGGCTGTGCGAACGATCAGCCCCATACCATCAGGCAGTTCCATGCGATTAAGCGCGTCTTTCAGCTCAGTGCGCTCATCACCTTCGATTCTGCGTGAAATTCCGCCGGCCCGGGGATTGTTTGGCATCAGAACCAGATAGCTGCCCGCCAGCGAGAGGAAGGTCGTCAGCGCTGCACCTTTCTGTCCGCGTTCTTCTTTGTCAATCTGAACAATGACT
>CAZDUT010000096.1:0-10959 GCA_964508695.1 uncultured Alteromonas sp. | reverse complement strand
GGCTTCATCAATACTAAGAAAGTGACGGGTTAGGCGTCGCTTTCGATGAAAGATTGTTATTTACAGTCTGTTAACATATGGCGGCGCGCACGTGCAGCCTGGAACAGGATATTTGCCATGACACAGCCACAATCGAATAGCCGAATCATCCGCTGGCTGACCTACCTGATGTTCATGATGTTCGCCATGACGTCAGATTCGGTCGGAGAAATCATTAAAGAGGTAAAGGTTGCCTTTTCGGTCAGTAATGCTGAAGCCAGCCTGATGCATTCATTGCCCATGCTGGGCATTGCCTTGTCAGGCTTATTTCTGGGTTTCCTCGCCGATAAGCTGGGCAGAAAACCGACGATCATTATTGGTTTGGCGCTCTTCGGACTGGCGTGTTACAGCTTCCTGGTTGCCAACGACTTTGTGTTTATTGTCAGCCTGATGACCCTTTCCGGTGTGGCGGTTGGAATATTTAAGACCGGTGCGCTGGCATTGATTGGCGATATTTCCACTTCTACCCGGCAGCACACCTCCACCATGAATGGCGCGGAGGCGTTTTTCGGCGTAGGAGCGATCATTGGCCCGCTGATTGTGGCGTACCTTATTCATCAGGGCGTGGCGTGGCAATGGTTGTATGTCATCGCAGGTGGTGTATGCACATTACTGATTGTGGTCGCATTGGGTGTACGCTATCCACGTTATCTGCGCACCCATTCCAGCGAGGCAGAAAGTGTATCGCTGCTGCAGAGCCTTAAACTGGTGAAAAACCCCTATGCATTGGGATTTTCTGTGGGGGCATTTTTATATGTTGCCGCAGAGAGTGCAATTTACGTTTGGATGCCGAGCTATCTGGTGTGTGATGCCACCAGTTTGCGGGCAACGTACGACTGTTACAACACCGGTGTGGCGCAAACGCTCGCTATCTATTCTGTGACTGCGTTTTTCATCCTGCGTGCGGCCGGGCGGTTTGTCGGGATCTGGATGATGGCCCATTTTAACTGGGCATTGGTGTTGATGCTATTTAGTGGTGCCATTGTTGTTTGCTTCTTTATGGGGCTGGTGGGAGGCAAGCAGCTCGCATTATTTCTGTTTCCGCTGACTGGCATTTTCATGTCAGTGATTTACCCGACGTTCAACTCAAAAGGGATAAGCTGCTTTCCTAAACATCAGCATGGCAGTGTGGCCGGCGTGATCCTGTTTTTTACCGCCGCAGGTGCTGCTGCCGGCCCATTCATCATGGGGCTGGTAAGCGATGCGATGGGAGGCGATGCAAAGTACGGGTTCATTGTCGCCACACTATTTGCAGCCTTGTTGTTTGTTGGGCTGTTGTACAACTACCTGGCTGATCCCACCGCTTCCCGGTTACGTCAGATAGAAGCTCAGGAGTATGCAGACGCCTGAGCGGATCAGCGGCGTGCCGCTTCATAAAGCTCCAGCGGCAACCCGTCGGGATCGGCAAAGAACGTAAATCGTTGCTGAGTGAACGGGTCTGTGCGAATGGGCTCGCAGCTTACCCCTTTGGCACTAAGCCGGCTTGTTACATCATCAATATTGTTTACCCGAAACGCCAGGTGTCGCAACCCCTGGGCTTCCGGGCGGTTTGGGCGTGCAGGCGCGCCCGGAAACGAGAATAATTCCAGCTGATTTCCATCCGGCAAAGCAATGTCGCATTTATAGGAATCGCGCTCTGCGCGATAATTTTCATCAATTACCGGTAGCTCCAGGGTGTCGGTGTAAAAAGCCTTACTGCGCGGATAATCACTGCAAATGATGGCAACGTGGTGGATGCCGGTAAGTAATGCCATAAATTACGGTAACTCCGCACCGCGCGCACGTTCGAATAACCGGTACCAGTGTTCCCGGCTGAGCGTTATGCCCTCAGCTTGCTGACAGGCACGCAGTCTGGCCGGGTTAGTCGTGCCGAGCACCGGCTGAATGTTAGCCGGGTGACGACGCAGCCAGGCAATCACAATGGCTTCATTGCTAACCCCGTAGTCAGCGGCAAGTTCAGACACCAGAGACTGTGTTGCTTTTTCTGTGTCAGTTTTGGCGGCACCGGTATAGCTGCCCTGGGCAAGGCTTCCCCAGGCCTGCAATCGCACGTTGTTTTGCATGCAGTATTCCAGTGTACCTGGGGCGTAGCCCACATTCCGGTTGGCGGCACTGTGGGTTGTCACACCGTCTTCAAGCCAGTCGCGAAACGCCAGGCTCATTTCCAGCTGATTAATAATGATGGGTGTGCTTAAGGCTGATTGCAAATAGGCGATTTGATGAGCATGCATGTTAGACACGCCCACATGGTTAACCTTGCCGGCGGCTTTTAAGTCAGACAGTACTTGCGCCACTTCACTGAGCTCCATCAAGGGATCAGGACGATGAAGCAATAATACATCCAGCTGTTCGATGCCTAACCGCGACAGGCTACCCTCGACAGAGCGCTGAATCCAGTTGGCTGAAAAATCGTATCGCTTTGGCCCGGCATCGTCTTCAAAGCGAATGGCACATTTTGACTGAATTATCATGTCATCTTTGAGTTGTGGCGCCTCGCGCAACACCTTGCCAAAAACCAATTCTGCCTTTCCCAGCGTATAGATATCGGCATGGTCGAATACATTAATACCAAGCTCCATCGCTGTCTCGATGATCTCCCTGGCCTGGGTAACGTGAGCGGCGGATACCGGGCTGTCATCCCAACTGCCACCTAGGCCCATACAGCCATATACAAGATCACTGGCAGTAGGAAAATACGTATTCATGGAAACCTCTTACTCATTGCATGACAGTAAAAGCAGCAGTGTAACATGAAGCGAATGATGATCTGGCGCGACAACAACAAACGGGATGAATTATGAATCAGGACTTTTCCAAACGGGTAAGTTACTGTCTTGACAACCTTGAGTGGGAAGCATCGCCTGCTGCAGGCGTGTGGCGAAAAAAGCTGGCACGGGAGGCGGCCGAGCATGGTCAGGCCACCTCGTTGGTGCGCTACGAGCCGGGCGCCGCATTTGCCACACATACGCATGATGGCGGTGAGGAAATCCTGGTACTCGAAGGAATATTCAGTGACGAAAGCGGCGACTACCCACAGGGCAGCTATTTCAGAAACCCGCCTGGGACATCTCACGCTCCATCATCCGCTACAGGGTGTGTACTGTTGGTTAAGCTCTGTCATTTCCAGCCCGGCGATAATCACCAAATCGTTACGACCATTGCCGATACCCAATGGCGGCCAACTAATAACCATAAAGCAACCCTCCTGCATCATTTTGAGCAGGAAAGCACCATCGCAAGCTGGTTATCGGCAAATGAAAAGCTGCACACCAGCGCAGACGTCGGGCGTGAACTCTTTGTCGTTAGCGGTAGTCTCCTTGTTGAGCGCACGCATTTCCCGGCGTACAGCTGGCTGCGTATTCCACCGGATGATAATGTCGATATAGTGGCTGGCGGTGAGGGGGCTCTTGTACTCTTTAAGCAGGGGCATTTTTCAGTGAAGGAGAAATCATGAAGACAATGGCTTATTGGCTGGCGACCCGGACGATGGCTGTGGTGTTGGTGCTTATGCTATGGGGCTGTACAGGCACCCCCGAGAATATTAAACCGGTCACCAACTTTGAACTGGACCGTTATCTTGGCAAATGGTACGAAATTGCCCGGCTTGACCACAGCTTTGAAAAGGGGCTGACGAGGGTAACGGCCGAATACGCCCTAAATAACGATGACGGCGTCACCGTCATTAACCGCGGCTATAAAGCCAGCGAAGGCGAGTGGGAGACGGCAGAGGGTAAAGCGTATTTCGTCCAAAGCCCCGACATTGGCCATCTCAAAGTGTCTTTCTTTGGCCCTTTTTACGCCAGCTACGTGATAATGGCGCTCGATAAGGAAAATTACCAGTATGCCATGGTGACTGGCCCTGACAGAGATTACTTGTGGATCCTGGCACGTACCCCAACGCTCGACGAAGAGACATTGAACGCGTTGCTGACGCAGGCAGAACAAGCCGGCTATGCGGTTGACGAGCTGATTTTTGTTGACCACTGAGACCCGCGCCGACGAGTGTATCGCGCCGCGCATGAGCCTGCGCCTTATGGCCGGGCTTTGCCTAACGCGAATGAGGTAAACTGACAGCGAAGCCCGTCACCGGCGTGTTATACTCACTGTTTTTTGAGGACATCTGTGGTGATTGAACAACGAGTGCGCGAACGCGCCAATGGTCAGTGCGAAATTTGTCAGAGTCAGTCAGCCTTGTCGCTGTACCCTGTTCCTGCTTCTGAATATCAGGATGCTGGCACCACACTGGCGCTGTGTGAAACCTGTCTGTCTCAGTTAACCGGGGACGCCACGGTGGATGTTAATCACTGGCGTTGCCTGAATGATGCCGTCTGGTCGTCTACGCCGGCGGTACAGGTGGTCGCCTGGCGGATGCTGCATACACTCAGCAGTGAAGCCTGGGCACAGGATCTTTCAGAGATCGTGTACCTTGATGATGAAACAAAACGCTGGGCCGAGGCGGGCTTGGCAGACGCAGATAAAGCCCCTACCCTTGACAGTAACGGTACGGCGCTTGCCAGCGGCGATACAGTGCATGTAGTTAAAGATCTGCAGGTAAAAGGTGCAGGATTTACTGCCAAACGTGGCACGGTGGTCAGAAACATCAGCCTTTGCGATAACCCGCTGCACATTGAAGGTAAAGTAAACGGCACTCAGATTGTACTTATTGCCGCCTATACGAAAAAGGCCTGAGGAAAACCTTGCCGGCAAGAGGACGCTGCGATTTTGCCTGAAAATGATATACTGCGTGTATTGCCAAACGTAACTCATTCTGTGGACACCCGATAGTTTATGCAAACACTTACATTGCGCACGCCTGACGACTGGCACCTGCACTTTCGTGATGACGATATGTTACCGGAAACGGTTCCGGCGACGGCCCGATGCTTTGCACGGGCCATTGCTATGCCAAACCTTGTCCCACCGGTGACCAATGCCGAGAAAGCCATGGCGTACCGTCAGCGAATTCTTGACGCCCGACCGGCGAAAAGTACGTTTGAGCCGTTAATGACCTTGTACCTGACCAACGAGACGTCCCGCGAAGATATCAAAGAAGCAAAGGCACAGGGCGTGGTCGCCTGTAAGCTGTACCCAGCCGGTGCGACGACCAATTCTGCAGAAGCGGTATCAGGTATCGAAGCGCTGTACCCGGTATTTGAAACAATGCAGCAGGAAGGCATGTTGCTGCTGATCCACGGAGAGGTCACCGACAATCATATCGATATATTTGATCGTGAGAAGGTGTTTATCGACACCCATCTGGCACCAATTGTATCGGCGTTTCCGTCACTGAAAGTGGTATTTGAGCATATCACCACGGCAGATGCCGCGGAGTTTGTTAAAGCGAGCGGCAACAACGTGGCCGCTACCATTACGCCGCAGCACCTGCTGCTTAACCGAAATGATCTGCTGGTGGGGGGCGTCCGGCCGCATAACTATTGTTTGCCGGTGCTAAAACGTAATACTCACCAGCAGGCCTTGCGTGACGTGGTAGCCAGTGGCAATAAGCGTTTTTTCCTGGGCACCGACTCTGCACCGCACCCACGTCATAAGAAGGAAAATGCCTGCGGCTGTGCAGGGTGTTACAGCGCCTGGAGTGCCATTGAATTATACGCTGAAGTATTCGAGCAGCTTGGGGCACTGGATAAACTGGAAGCGTTTGCCAGTGACAATGGGGCTGACTTCTATGGGCTGGCCCGCAATACCACTACCATCACGCTGGAAAGATCACCATGGCAAGTTCCGGAGACCGTTATACTTGCCGATGGTACCGACATGGTACCGTTTTATGCAGGAAACACATTGCAATGGAAACTGCAAAGCGCTTTCGATCCCATATAACATTGAAACTGGCGGTAGCTATGCTATTGCTGACTGGCTGGGTTACCGGTTCGTCGGCAGAGCAAAAGGCTGACTCCATTACGGTAATGGTTTCGCCAATGCCGGTGTTCAGCGAGGTAGCCGATAACAAGGTCAGCGGCTATTCGGTGTCACTCGCCACGGGGATAATTGAACACACCGGCATGACCGCTTCAGTTGAGTCCCTGCCTTTTGCCCGTGTTAAATCAAGGTTAGAAAGCGGCGGTCAGGTCATGGGGGCGGCTATTGCCCGCATTCCTGAGCGGGAAGACGACTATTACTGGATCACACCGGTTACCTCCAACCCGCTGGCGGTGTATGTCAAACGGACTCATCCCCTTGCCAATACACCCACGCCCGACTTTTCAGAATTGAAAACGGCCAGCGTGCGGCGAGGCGATTACCGCAAAACCCTGTTGCAGGAACAGGGTGTCACGGATCTCATGGAGGTCAATAGTTGGGGGCAAGCCATTGAGGCGGTGCTTAAGGATCGCGTAGACGGGGTATTGTTTTCCAGCATTGGCATGGTGATGATGTGTAAGGATGCAGTACTTAACTGCGACGAGCTGGTTCCCGTACTGCCGGTAGGCACGACGTACAGCTATATTGCCATTCCCCGCACGCCGGAAAATGCCTCACTGGCCGCAAAACTCACCGTCGCGGCCAGTGAATTCAAAGCGACGCCTGCCTTTAAGCAACTGACAGAAGATACGCTACCTAAACTCAGGGCATTAGGCGCCAATGCCAGTGTCAGTGAGGGGGTGCTGAGTTTTAACGGCGCACTTGATGCAAGGGAGGATGACTTATGGGTACTGGCTGCCCAGGTCCCTTTTTTTAGCGAGTCTATGCCAAACGGTGATGTGACGGGGTATGCAGCGGAGTTGGTAAAGGCCATGCTCTCCCAGGCAGAACTGGAAAAACCGATCCTTGCTGCGCCGTGGAACCGCATTGTTAAAGAGTCGGTAAAACCTAACGTGCTGACGTTTGCCGTCGCCAGGACCCCCGAGCGCGAGTCGCTGTACCACTGGCTGACACCCGTCTCCCGCAATATGCACGCGCTCTATGGAAAGCAGAGTGAAAAATACCGAAGTATTCACGAGATTCCCAAACTATCGCGTGTTGCGGTGCTCAGGGAAGATTATCGGGAACGCATCGCGCGGGAAGCGGGGCTGGACGTTATAGGGTTCGATACCTGGACGGCTGCGACCGCTGCGCTGCTGGCGGATGAAGTAGATTTTCTGTTTGGCTCCCGCGCCGGCATTACCCTGGCCTGCCGGCGGTTAATTGAAAGTTGTGAGGATATCAACCTTGCTGCTGAGCATCGCGTGGTTACAACCTATGTAGTGCTATCGAAAGACCAAACAGAAACTGCTTTGGTTGAGCGGCTCAAAGCGGCGGCCGTGACTGTAAAGCAAAATCCGGCGTTCAGAACATGGGCGGCGGCGTGGAGTCAGCAACTCAACAGCGCTAACGGTATTGAGCACCATTTTGACGAAGGGGTGGTGCAATTGTGGAGTAAACAGGAGTAAGTATGACAGTGTCGTTTTCAGACCTGCCACTGGCGCACGACATTGTGCATGCGCTTGAACGTAACAACATCACCCAGTTATCTCCCATCCAGCAGGCGAGTCTGCCTCAGGCACTGGACGGCAAGGATATTCAGGGTAAGGCGCAAACCGGTAGCGGCAAGACACTTTGCTTTGCCATACCGGCCGTTCAGCAGCTGGCGCCAGAACTGTTGCGCACTCAGGTGCTGATATTGTGTCCCACCCGCGAACTTGCGGCGCAGGTGGCCCAGCAATGCCGGATGGTTGCCAGTCATATACCAAACATAAAAGTTCTGACGCTCTGCGGCGGTCAGCCGATGGGACCGGATATTCAGTCGCTTAAACACGGCGCGCATATCGTGGTTGGTACGCCCGGACGCGTCGCTGAGCATTTAACCAAGCGGCGGCTGAATTTATCTGATGTAACGCTCCGGGTGCTTGATGAGGCTGACCGGATGCTGGATATGGGCTTCATTGATGAGGTAACCGATATCTTTGCGGCCACCCCGACGAACGCGCAAAGCCTGTTTTTCTCGGCGACGTTTCCGGAACCCCTGGCACAGCTGGCTGCACGTTTTCAGTCAGACCCAGAGTGTATCAGCATTGAGCCCGCCTCCCAGGCTCCGGCGATTACGGAAGTGGCCTATCATGTATTGCCGAACACCCGTGACCAGGCATTGAAGGCCGTGCTCAGCCATTTTCAGCCTGATACTGCCATGGTGTTTTGTAATACCCGGCAGCAGGTTGTCGATGTCGAGGCGATGCTGCGTGAAGAAGGGTTTGCAGCGGCAGGCCTGCAGGGAGATATGGAACAACATGCGCGTAATGCCGTGCTCACCCAGTTTGCCTTAGGAGCCCTGCAGGTGCTGGTGGCAACCGATGTCGCTGCGCGCGGACTGGACATCGCCAGTGTCGATTGCGTGGTTAACTACACGTTGAGTGAAGACATCGATACTCACGTGCACCGTGTGGGGCGAACCGCCCGTGCTGGCGAGAAGGGCCAGGCCGTATCGCTTATTATTGACGACGATCTGCTGCGTATCGAGCAAATCGCTGAGCGGCTGGGGCGTACCATTCCGGTAAAAGGTGCACAGGGCTTACGCTATCACCGTAACCGTATCGTTACTCCGGAGTTCAAAGTGTTGTTGCTGGCATCGGGGAAAAAACAAAAGCTCAGACCGGGTGACGTGCTCGGTGCACTGACGCAGGATGCGGGCATTCCCGGCGAGGACATTGGCAAAATTGCGATCCGTAATACGCAGAGTTTTGTGGCGGTCAAGCAGCGCAGTGTCAAGCGCGCCCTGGCGCAGTTTCGTGACGGCAAAATTAAAGGTAAAAAAGTCCGGGCACGCAAGCTTGACTGAGCCACACAGCCAGGACAGGGGAGACCGGCATGCAGGGTGAAACCCGCTTGACAGCATTACTGAAGAATCTGAATCCGCGCATGGACGATACAGACTACGTGTTTGTTCACGTGACGGATATTGAGGCAATGAAACCGGTGTATCACGATGTCCGCGGTATGTTTATCGAAGAGGAAGGGATCACACTGATCGTGCCGGTGCGCATTGCCCAGACGCAGGGCTGGCACTATGACCTGCCTATGCGCTGTATTACCTGCCAGGTACACTCCAGTCTGCAGGCCGTGGGCATGACCGCTGCGATGTCATCGGCCCTCGCTGCAGAAGGGATCAGTGCGAATGTGGTGGCCGCGTATTACCACGACCACCTGTTTATTCCGGCAAAAGACGCCGACGTGGCGCTCAACGTACTGCGTACGCTCAGCACCACCTGACTTACCAGATTTTTACCCGCTTTTCCGGAGCCAGGTAAAGCTCATCGTCTTTTGTGACGTCAAATGCTTCGTAAAACTCAGGCACATTTCTGACCGAGCCGTTGGCACGGAAATTTGCCGGAGAATGGGTGTCAGTTTGTATCCGGCTGCGAAGCGCTTCGTTGCGATATTTAATTGCCCATACCTGCCCAAAGCCGATAAACACGCGCTGATCACCCGTAAAGCCATCCAGCACCGGGGCGTCCTCACCGTCCAGTGACATGTGATAGGCCTTAAGTGCGATACTGATGCCGCCCAAATCACCGATGTTTTCACCCAGCGTATACTCGCCGTTGACGAACAGCCCCGGCAGCGCTTCAAACTCATTGTATTGACTGACCAGCTGACCGGTACGCGCCTCAAACTCCGCGCGATCTTCATCTGTCCACCAGTTGCGCAGGACACCGTCACCATCAAAGGTTGAACCGCTGTCATCAAAGCCGTGACCAATCTCATGACCAATGACTGCACCAATGCCACCATAGTTAATGGCGTCTTCCGCATCCATATCGAAAAACGGCGGCTGCAATATGGCTGCCGGGAATACGATTTCGTTCATGGTAGGGTTGTAGTAGGCATTTACCGTTTGCGGAGTCATCGACCACTCGTGAGTCCAGACCGGACCGCCCTGTTTCTCCAGCATCTCGTCATACTGGGTATCAGCAGAGCGTTTCAGGTTGCCGTACAAATCATCTGCAGCAACCGTCAAAGCAGAGTAATCTTTCCACTGATCAGGATAACCAATTTTCACCGTGAACTTAGACAGCTTATCCAGCGCCTGCTCGCGGGTTTCATCTGTCATCCAGTCAAGATCCTGAATGCTGTCTTTGTAGGCCGCCAGCAGGTTGTCGACCATTTCCATCATTCGCGCTTTGGCTGCCGGCGGGAAGTGCTCTTTTACATACACCTTTCCGATGACCTCACCGACATGCTGATTGACCACGTCAACGGCACGACGCCAGCGTTCACGCTGTTCCTCAACGCCTCGTAAGGTTTGGCTGTAAAACGCAAAGTTGGCATTATCAAACTCGTCCGTCAGACGGGTGGCTGACGCATTGATCAGTCCCCACTTCAGAAAGGTCTTCCAGTCTTCAATACTGGTTTGCTGAATCAGGCCGTCCAATTGCTTCATATAGTCGCTTTGCAATACAACAAGCGCGCTAAGATCCTGCAGTTCAGCCTGCGTTAAAAACGCATTCCAGTCAAAGTTGGGCATCAGCGTGGACAAATCATCGATGGCCACTTTCTTGTAATTAGAAGCCCAGTCTCGGGTTTGCTCTTTCTTCATGTGCAGTTCGGCGATGCTGGTCTCCAGGGCCATCAGCATCTCGGCTTTCTCGGCGGCATTTTGCATACCCGCCAGGCTTAGCATTTTCTCAATGTGCGGGACATAGGCATCGCGGATCTTTTGTGATGCTTCATCATCCTTGAAGTAGTAATCACGCTCAGGCAGACCCAGGCCCGCCTGCCAGGTGTAAATCATATATTCTTTGGGCGATTTGAAATCAGGAACCTGACCAATGGCGAACGGGGTACCAAACCCGTAACGGTTGGCATAGGCAAAGTATGCGGCGAGATCACTGTAGTCCTCAATGGCGTCAATCATTGCCAGGTCATCGTTCAACGGCTTCGTACCCAGCTTGTTGCGTGTTTCGATATCCATTTAAGACTGGTAGAAGTCAC
>CAZDUT010000095.1:0-10985 GCA_964508695.1 uncultured Alteromonas sp. | reverse complement strand
CCATAATGGTGCAAGGCTCGCCATCCAGCATGATTTTCAGGCCGCCTTTGAACTCGTTGGTGCTTATATTCGCCATAGTTCCTCTGTTAACACTGTAGAGTAAAAAATTTCTGTGGGGCAAATGATACCTAAAAAATCGATTTCTGTAGAGCATAACTGGCAGAAAGAACTGGCAATGAGTTTTACCGACCCTGACAGCCTGCTTCGCTATCTGGCACTGGACCCTGCTGACTATGTCGAGGACAAACAGGCCAGGCAACTCTTTGCGATGCGTGTGCCCCGTCACTTTGCCTCGCTGATGGAGCCTGGCAATCCGGCGGACCCGTTACTCAAACAGGTATTGCCAGTGCGTGACGAGTTTACCCAGGTCGCCGGTTTTAGCCCCGACCCTCTGGACGAGCACAACACCGAGCAACCAGGCCTTTTGCACAAGTACCAAAGCCGGGTACTGCTGATTGTCCGTGGTGGCTGTGCGGTAAACTGTCGCTATTGCTTTCGCCGTCATTTTCCCTATGGCGATAACGCCGTAAACCGTCGGCAGTCAGAGGAAACGCTGGCTTACCTTCGCACTGCGACTGACGTTAACGAGGTCATCTTCTCCGGCGGCGATCCGCTGATGGCAAAAGACG
Source organism: uncultured Alteromonas sp. (assembly GCA_964508695.1). Lineage (GTDB taxonomy): Bacteria > Pseudomonadota > Gammaproteobacteria > Enterobacterales > Alteromonadaceae > Alteromonas. The sequence goes on along the minus strand of CAZDUT010000095.1, from coordinate 10,356 downwards.
CACAGCTTGGCCAGCTGGCCACAGAAATTGCTGCGATACCGCATATCAAGCGGCTACGCATTCATACCCGGCTGCCGGTGGTATTGCCGGCCCGACTCGATACGGCGTTTAGCGACTGGTTTACCCAGTTGCCCCTGCAGCGCATTATGGTATTGCATATCAACCACGCCAATGAAGTCAGCGATGCGCTTAAACAGCGTTTGGCGAGTTTGCGGGCGGCTGGCGTCACACTGCTGAATCAGGCGGTGCTACTGCGGGACGTCAATGACTCTGCCGATGCGCAGGTAGCGCTCAGTGAAGCCTTATTTGAGGCGGGCGTTCTGCCTTACTACTTACATGTATTGGATAAAGTCGCCGGAGCGTCACATTTTTATATTGACGATGATGCCGCCAGAACAATAATGGAAGAAACGATAAAGCGCCTGCCAGGCTTTCTGGTCCCCAAACTCGTACGAGAAATCGGTGGCCAACCTGGCAAAACGCCTGTCGATTTACGACTCCACCCTTAAATCATGCAAAGGTATTAACGTTGGCACCAAGTGCAGGGTTTGCGGATGTCGATTTTGGTACGTCAGCGGATGAAGCGGCAGACTCCAGCAGCTGAAGCGTTGCTTGTCCCTCTTGTTTTTGCAGATCTTTTGCCATTTTAAGAGAGGCCAACTCAAGCGACGCACCGGACGCTCCAGAGGTGTTGACACCTTGTAGATCCATACCAGTTTCCTTAGTAGCTTGTAGCTAAGATTAAAAGTGGGCAGAATTACCCGCTTTAAGAGCGTGCAACTGAGTCAACTGACCTTATTACACCCTCGTCAGGTTATCGACATACCTGAGCTAAACTTTAACCTTAATCGTGTTTCATTGGAGAGCTATGCAGGCTATACACCAACAGTTACAGGACACCATTGCCGTACTTCACCGCAAGTCGATTGATGCTGATCGCGCCCTTGATCAGCTACAGCAATCGCAAAAAGGTAAGTTTTCGGCCATCTTTGCCAGTGACAGTCCGTTTTCGACAGAGGCCAAACGGTTTGGCCCCTATGTTGAAGAAATTGCCAACGACTGGCAGACACTGAAAACCATGAACGAAGCAGATGCTAAACAGGCGCTGGCGCCTTTAGTGGTCAAAATTGAACTGGCGCTGAAAACCCTTAATCAGTTTCAGGAAACACTGAAAAAAGGCTAACTGCCAACCTCAATAGCACTGTGCTATTCGTTGCTTTCGATGACTCCCCGGTATAGCGGAATGTCGGCTAACCGTGCATTAATCCGCGCGACCTGCTCGCGATACCGGGGACTGTCTACTGCACCGAACTGTTTTTCAAACTCTGATTTTGAAAAACCTTCCGGCAGGCCTGCAACAGACGGCATTATCGCCGACTCATCGCCCGCACCTATGATTGCATTTTGCACGTGCCTGGCCCGGCCAGGTGCGGTAGCAACGCTGGCAAACGCCACCCCAGCCATATCGGCAGATAAATCAACAAAGCTATAACCACTGCCGCCCATGGCGCGATCCATCAGTTCTTTAAACTCACCAATCGCCAGCGAAATCCCCTCCTGGGAGAGCAGCTTTAAGGCCGCAGAGATAATGAAATGTCTGGCCAGATCTGGCCGTTCGCGCAGCAACGCCGGATGCTTCGGTTTTAGCGCTCTGAGTGGATCGGAATGAATATCGCCAATGAAGTTGGCCAGCCGGTGGTGACCGACAAAGACAGATAGCGCCAGGATAACCGCTTTATTATGCAACGCTGCTGTTTCTGACGTGCTGCGCTCTCTGGCACGGGCCATGCCCTCCTGAAGGTAGGCAAGTACTGACTGCGGGTGGTCTCTGAGCGCCAACTCACGACCGGCGATATACCGAAAGTAGTACGCGGTGAGTTCCCGAAGTTCATCGTCCTGATCGACAGCAAAGCCGTTTTGCACCTCGTTGAGTTGCCTCAGCAGGCTGTCCAGCGGCCCCAGGTGTACTTTAATGGTATCCGGTAACAGCATCACCCGCTGGATACGACTACGTGCCTGAGTTGCTATGTCGCTGCGTGTCCAGGTGTTAAGAACAAATTCGGCCAGGCCCAGACCAAGTCCTCCCGGTACGGTGAGATCGCCAATGCGAACATAATCAATATTCAGTTCATTGCCTGGTAGCACTCGCGTTTCAATGTTAACAAACCAGCCGGAGTCTCCGATGGCAACACTCACGCGTAGATCGCCGGCCTGCGGCGTAGTGCGCATATTACCCCGGATTGCGGGAATGCCTCGCTGTACCACGCCCACCAGACTGTTGAACTGATGCTGTGTAACGGTGATGATATGGCGTTGATGGCGATCGCGAAGCGCCTGCTCCATCTGTCTGAGCAAAGGGTTAACACTGTCAGCCTGATTGACCTGTTGCGAGGCATTCGCGGTAACCAGCGGCTCCCGCTCAACCACCAGCAAAGTAAGCGTTAATACACTCAGCGCCATTGCACAGGCAATAATCAATATAATGCGTACGAGTTTCACGTGGTTTGACTCTTCAGCATGACCGGTAACGTCCGACAGCGGTCATTATGCTCAGCGTTCCAACTCACTGCGCTGCCAGGCACTCAATGACGAATAGATGACCGTGGCTTGAGAAAAATCATGCGCATCGGACTGCCCCCCCGGAATAGCCACACACTTGATGCCTGCCGCCAGTGCAGCACGCATGCCATGAACGGTATCTTCAACGGCAATCGCCTGGTCGCTGGTAACGCCAATCTGCTTCATCGCTTTGAGGTAGCAGTCTGGCGCAGGCTTGGAATGTTCAACATCCTCGGCGGCGACGACCGTTGCAAACAGGCCATCAAGCCCATGCATTTCGATGGTTCTTTGCACAGACATTGCGCTGCCACCAGTCACAACCGCCAGCGTATACCCGGCATTTGCACAGGCGATCAACACCTCATAAGCGCCGGGCATCAACGGAAAGGCCTGCTTAGCAAGGAACGCACGAGTGGCATCGAATTTTTGCCTGGCCAGTTCGCTGGCATCTACCGCCAAGTCAAAATGCGCTACCAGATCACGGGCATTTTGCTTGACCGGTATACCCACCATGACCTCATCGTAAAATTCACTGGTCAGCGTGATACCGGCGTTTTCGGCAATGCGTCGCCATAGTTCGAAATGGGTCTGTTCGGAGTCAATGAGCGTGCCATCATGATCGAACAAAATGGCACGGGTTTGGGGGGTTAACGCTTTCATTGCCAACGTGTGCTACCTCTGGTTCGTGGGTTACTGTGCTCGCTGAGACCAGTTGCCGTGAGACTGGCTCATCAGATTTAGCATGGAAACCCGTACCTTCTTGGCAAATAAAATATCGCCGGTACTCCAGGGGACGCTTGACTCGCCTTTCACCTGCGTCCATTTTTCAAAAGAGGTGCGGGGAGATAATGCCCCGTTGTCATTGGTGTCTTGCTCTGACTTATCCGGATTGCCGGCCCAACTGGTCAGTTGCGCTTCGGGGGGCCGGAATATATATAAGCGCGGCGCGTTGCGCTCGAAGCTAATGCGTATTGTCATCATGCCACGAAGCTGAGGCTCAGAGAGCGATTCAAGACCTTCGACATTATTGACCGCCTCGGTGTGTATAACGTACTGGGAAATATCCTGACGGTATTTCCTGTCGAGGTGCTCCAGTGAATCATTGTAGTCGCTGCGTGCATCACTGTTGTACCAGGTCCCCGCGACGTGCAGGGCGACATGGCTGGCTTCATAACGCTTTTTCATGGCGTTTACAAAAAACTGGTTGGCGTCATCAGCATTCGTCAACAAGGTCATCTCAGACAACAGACTACTTAAGATATCGTCATACTCGCGCAGCATGGCAAGCTTACGTCTTGACAGAAAGGTGGCATAGGTCGAGCAGAAGCGCCGTACACACTGCTCTGCTTCATAGCGGAACTGCGCATCAAGGGGCACAGCGGTGGGGTGGTGACAGGATACAATGCCCCACAGTTTATTAGAGATCATCAGCGGAATAGAGTAAGACGTACTTACCCCCATGTTTTTCAGGTACTGGCTATGCACCGGCGAAGCACTGCGGAGTTCTGGCCAGGTTAAATCGACTGTGACTTTCTTATCCACAGCCAGTGCGACAGGGTTGGCCTCAACGTCAGCAATCAGCCTGGACGGATTCTCGTAATACATCTGACGGGCGATAGACGGGATATCGGATGCCGGGAATTTGAGGCCGAGGTAAAGTGGCTCTCCCTCTTCCACCTTTTCCGCAACCACCTCGCCACTAAAATCGTCGCTGAAGCGATACAACAACGTACGGTTAAATGGCAGAATGGCCATTAACGATTTCAGCAGAGTGTTCCAGTACTCTGATTCATCACGCTTGGTATCAAGGGTTGGGGTGGCAAGTTTGCCGTCACCGCCTGAATACGAAAAACTATGCTTACTTTTGGCGGGCTCCACCTCAATGATGATTTGTCCGTCCCCCCGAAAACTTCGCAGATGCATACGCTCGTTGTGTATATAGTGATTAAACACATACTCGCGACTGCCATTGGGACTGTCGAGATCAACCAGCAACCGCTCGGGTAACCAGTCGAGGTTAGACAGGCTCAGAGACATCATTTGCTCAGCATCTGCACCGGTAAGCGCAGAGATATTATCACTCGTTGCAATAATTTCTAATGTATCAGCCTCTGCCACCAGCATGTAGCCGATGGCCTGTATTTTACCGCTTAAGTGTAACTGCTCTTTTTCGCAATTGGCCGTCAGCGTATCCTGCTTCGCTTCGTCATGTTTCATAAGGTTCAGCCCTGGCGTTTTAATTTCTCTGCTATTTGGGCGCAATCCATCGCCTCTGCGAAATGACGGCCCTCGGCAATCTCGCAGCCTACCTGTTTAAGTGCATCCAGTTGCTTTTCATTTGTTACACCCGGTGCCACCACTTTTAATTTCATTGCCTTGGCGAAACTAACAATGGCAGCAATAAAGCGTTCAATATCTTCACTTTGATTATCTATTTTTTCTACTAATTCAAGCGGCAACTTGATCTCAGAGATGCCTGATTGAATCATGTTTTGCAGGGCAAAAGATGCCCCACCAAACTCACTGACACTAATACCCACTCCTATGCGATGCAGATCAAGTACCTCGGACTGAACGGTTTCATCGTACTCGGCCAGGCAGGTTTCACCGATTTCCAATACCAGTTTTTCTGGCGGTACTTTGTGCGTCTCTAACATACTCGACACACGACTGGCGAAATCGGTTTTATGCCACTGCCGGTCGGAGATTCTGATCGTGATTTGGGGGAGCGCGACACCTTGTTTTTGCCAGTCAAGCATGGCCCGCACCACCATTTCAACGGTGTGCAGATCCAGGGACGAAATTACATCAGTGCGTTCAGCAGCCTCCTGCAGCCGGCGAATTTCGTCGACGTGAATACACTTCCCGTTGTATTTAAGGTGTGCCACACCACCAATAATGGCATTGCTTGGCAAGTCTACTTTAGGGTCAAAGGCAAGTTCAAAGCTGTCCTCTTCGATCGCCTTTTTCAGTTCAATTTGCGTACGCTGCTTTCGTTCAGCCTCTTCACGCATGTCATCGGTAAAATACTCGTACTGTCCCTTGCCAGTTTCCTTGGCAATATACATGGCTTCGTCAGCGTGCCTGAGCAAGACTTCGCTATCATCCCCATCCTGCGGATGTACACTGATGCCGATACTGGCACTGGATGATAACTCGTGCTCATTGACTTCAAAGGGCGCACTTATTGCCTTAGAAATACGTCGGGCAACATCATCAATCTCTGACAATGCCGTCGCACTCACGAGGGCCACATATTCGTCGCCGCCGATACGTGCCAACATATCCACATCACGCAGATTGTCTCTTACCCGGCGCGCAACCTGCTTAAGCAATTGGTCGCCAACATTATGACCCAGCGTGTCGTTAACCGACTTCAAATTGTCGAGATCGATAAACAGCACACCACACAAACTGTTGTTTCGGCGCGCGTTACTGATCATCAGTTCAAGGCGTTCCAGCAACGCCGTGCGGTTAGGTAAACGCGTGAGCTCGTCGTGGGTGGCGAGAAACTCAATTTTGCGCTGAGCACTTTTTATTTCGTCTACGTCACTGTAGGTAGCGATGTAGTTGGCGGGCGTGTCATCCTTGTGACGCACTGCACTCATGGTCAGCCACAGGCGTTTTTCCGACCCATCTTTACACTGATTAATCACCTCACCCTGCCAGAATCCTGTGTCGCGAAGGGTGTCATGCATTTCATCAAAGAACGCGGCAGTGTGTTCCTCAGACTTCAGATCAGAAGGCGATTTACCTATCAGTGCACTGAGTTCATAACCGGTCAGCTCGGAGAACGCATCATTACCGGTGAGAATCGCAAATTTATTGTCGGTAACCAGAATGGCATCACTGGCCTTATCAAAGACTTTCCCTGCCAATCGCAACTGCTCGTTGGCATGGCGTGTTTTGGTCACATCGGTGGCCTGGGTGCAAATTGACTTGATCGTGCCTTCCGCGTCGAAAATCGGAAAGCGCACACTTTCCAGCGTGACCTTGCCGCTGTCGAGTGCAAACTCGTCCACGGTTTCCAGCGGCGCCAATGAGCGCATCGTATCCAGATCCCGCTCACGGAATAAAGTCGCAATTTCTTTATTGAACACCTGAATATCGGTGCGGCCTATCACGTCCTCAGCATTGACGCCGAAGCGTTCTTCAAAGCGGCTGTTTACGAACTCGTAGCGCCCGGAATTGTCTTTAAGGGCAATCAGCGCCAGCGAGTTATTCATTATTGAAAGTAGTTGCTCCTGACTCTTTTCAATCCGCTCATGCGCCAGTACCAGTTCAGAGTTGTCGATGATAACCAGTATAGCGCCGGTGATACGCTCGCGGTTATTGAAAATGGGCGTAACAAATATGTTGTACGTCTCTTTCATCGACGGCTTGATGATAATGTTGGCTTTTTTCCCGGAGCGCAGGGTACCTGTGATCCGCTGCTCGATATCATCAAAGTAGTCGGGCAAATTCAGTGCGTGCATGGGCTGACCGAAGGAGCCGGTATTTAAATGAAAACGCCGGTTGGCCGCTTCATTGGTTCGGTTTAACCGTCTGTCGGTGTCAAATACCAGAATCGGGAAATCGAGGGTGTTATAAACACTTTCCAGCTCAGAGTTAACCGCCGCAAGATCAGAAGATTTGCGCATACTCTCTTCATTGACACTAATCAGTTCTTCGTTGGTCGCCTGCAACTCTTCGTTGGTGGCCTCTAACTCCTCGTTATTAGCCTGAAGTTCTTCGTTTGCTGCCTGCACTTCCTCATTCAGCGCCTGCATCTCTTCGGCTGACGCAGCCATTTCCTCAGTCAGCGTCTGCAGCTGTTCGCGTGCGGCAATCAATTCAGCCACATCGGCTTCATCCGTCTCCTTGGCCGAAACCTCGGTTTCCTTCACAGGCTCATTGTCTTTAGCGGGTCGGAAACTCACCAGAAAGTGCTCAGGCTCCTTCGGTTCAATTGGCACAATCACCAGCATCCAGCGACGGTTGCCTTCACTTTCTAACCGGCGCACGCGGCCAGTGGTAATTTCTGCGCTACGTTTGGCCTTGTTCATGGACGAGATAAGCTCGGCAGAGAACTCCGGCGTAATGAGTTTGGATAAATTAAAGTCTGGCACCCCCGAAGGGAAGTTGATAAACGGGTGCAGCGTGCCGTGTGAATGCAGGATCGTAAAGCCCTTGTTGATTAGCAGGGCCGGACCATACTGATCGAGCACCGCGCGCGTAAAAATACGCTCATAACTATTGCTGACAACGTCTTTGGAGCGCGGCGCGGCAATGTTACTCCTCAACATTTTCGGAATGGCCGGCCGCTTGGAGTTCTCGCTTACCTTAAAAATGCGCGAGCGTCGGTCCATCGCGACAAACAAATCTTCCTTGACGCCGATAGATTCCGACTTGCCTAAAAACAGAATACCGTCACTGACCAATGAATAACGAAACAGCGACAATACCCGCTGCTGCAGGTCTGAATTGAAGTAAATCAGCACATTACGAAAAGACACCATGTCCAGATGCAAAAACGGTGGATCACGGGTAATGTCCTGCCTTGAGAACGTAATGACGTCGCGAAGGCGCTTTTTCGGGGTATAGGCGTCATTAACAAACTGGAAATACTTCTCAATGAATGAAGAATCCAGTGAGTTTATCGCATGGGGACTGTATGAGCCTTTTCGCGCCACCGCCAGTGCCTGATCATCGATGTCTGTGGCAAAGACCTGCAGCGACACTTCTTTGCCCTGATTTTCGATCTCTTCTAAAAATAACAGTGCCAGTGAGTATGCTTCTTCACCTGTTGCGCAACCGGCTACCCAAAGCCGCACTGACTCACCATTGTTTTTCTTTTCCACTATCTCGGAGATATAAAGCTTAATCGCTTTAAAGGCATGGGTATCGCGAAAGAAATCGGTGACCGAAATCAGCAGCTCTTTGGATAATGCCAACACCTCATCACTGTTGTCATCCAAATGCGTCAGGTAGTCTGAAAGGCTACTTTTCTGTGTAGCGATCAAGCGCCGGTTGACCCGGCGCAATAGGGTAGACTGCTTATAAAAGCTGAAGTCAATTTTGGTGGCTTCCCGGATTTTGCTGTAAAGCGCACGCATCAATTCATTGCGGGCTTCATCCGAGGGCGGAAACAGACTGCGTGTAATATTTTGTGTAATATTCGCGACTTCCTGCCCCACATCCTCAGCATCCAGAATGCGGTCAACTTCTACGGTTTCCAGCGCTGAGCGTGGCATACCATCGTACTTACACGACGACGGGTCCTGTACCAGCGCAAAGCCGCCGACACTTTTAATGGCCTTCAGCCCTCGTGAGCCGTCATTTCCGGTCCCCGATAACACCACGCCAATGGCGTGATCGCCCACTTCATCGGCCATCGATTCAAACAGAATATTGACCGACGGTTTAGGCGCTACTTCTTCGGGCTGTTTGTCCAGCAATAGCCGGCCCTTCTGATAGATAATATGGTACCCGGGTGGGCCTACGTAAATGGTATTATTGTGCAGCCGGACATTGTTGGTTATTTCTTCTACGTTGTACTCTGTCTCGCGTGACAGAATATCGGTCATCTGGCTTTTGTGCGTCGGGGATAAATGCTGCGCCACGACGATTGACGCATTCAAGTCGTCAGGTAACGCGGACACTAAATTGATCAGGGCTTCAATACCGCCGGCCGAAGAGCCGATCCCGACTACGAAAGGATCGTCACTTTTTGCCGACTCATTGCTTTTTTGCTCTGCTTCCATACTGGGGACTTTTCTCCGCAAAGTTACCTTGTCGATATCGCGGTCTGTAACTAACGTAGAGTGCCGCAATATGCTTTATAAATGATTAGTGACTGTAAGTACCGGAATGTCTGCTGACTGCTAGAGTGCAACTTCAGCAAGGTTACCTTTACTTTCCAGCCAGGTCTTTCGATCGCCGCTGCGCTTTTTCGCCAGCAGCATATCCATGATCTCCATCATGTCCGTTGCATCGTCAATGGTCAGTTGTACGAGGCGACGCGTATTGGGATCCATCGTCGTTTCGCGCAGTTGCATGGGGTTCATTTCGCCCAGGCCTTTAAATCGCTGAACATTCACTTTTCCGCGTTTTTTCTCCGCTTCAATGCGATCCAAAATCCCTTGCTTTTCACCTTCATCGAGGGCGTAAAAGACTTCTTTGCCAACATCAATTCTAAACAGAGGCGGCATTGCGACATACACATGCCCTTTTTCAACCAGTGCCCGGAAATGTCGGACAAACAGCGCACACAGCAGTGTGGCAATGTGCAAACCATCGGAGTCCGCGTCCGCGAGAATACAGATTTTCCCATAACGCAGACCAGACAGATCATCTGACTCCGGATCGATGCCCAGCGCCACCGAAATATCGTGAATCTCCTGCGAGGCTAAAACCTGGGAGCTGTCGACTTCCCAGCTGTTAAGGATCTTTCCGCGCAGCGGCATGATCGCCTGAAATTCTCTGTCACGGGCCTGCTTGGCCGAGCCCCCTGCCGAATCACCTTCCACCAGAAATAACTCTGACATCGAAATATCCTGGGATGCGCAATCGGTGAGCTTCCCGGGTAGCGCCGGTCCCTGGGTTACCTTTTTACGCGCCACTTTTTTGTTCTGTCGCAAACGGCGCTGGGCATTACTGATGCACATGTCGGCGAGCGCCTCAGCGATATCCGTGTGTTGATTAAGCCACAAACTAAACGCGTCTTTGACAACGCCAGAGACAAACGCAGAGGCCTGTCCGGAAGACAGACGTTCCTTGGTTTGTCCGGCAAACTGCGGATCCTGCATTTTTGTCGAC
>CAZDUT010000094.1:3178-11066 GCA_964508695.1 uncultured Alteromonas sp. | reverse complement strand
GGTGTCGGGTTTGAATTCAGCCAGACATTTCTGGCCGAACTGAGTGAGGTGGTGGGGGCTGAAGTTATTGTGCATACCGCACAGCCAGAGCAAGCGGACAGGGTGTTAAGTAGCAGCCTGGACAGTGGTCAGGCGTTATCTATAACGCGGCAACGAGATCAGCAAATCAGTTGGTTCTCAATTACGCTGGATGCGCAACAACATTATCTGACGCGCAGTTTTTCGTTACCGGAACTGGGTAAGCTTCCTGTCACGTTTACGCTGGCACTGGACGTTAGCGAACAATTCCGCAGTTTTACCCGCCTGCAATTGACAATTGTTTCTATTGCCCTGATTGCGATGCTTTTTGCAATGGCTATTGCTATGTTGCTTTCTCGGCGGGTGAGTGGACCAGTGGCCGATCTTGTGAAGGCGGTAAATAACATCGCTGACGGGGATTACGAACAGCCTCTTCGGCCAAAAGGGCGGCTTTCTGAAATCGCTGATCTGGCAAAAGCTTTTACACGCATGCAGCAACGTATTCGCTCCAGGGAAGAGCGAATACGGTATCAGGCACAACACGATATGCTGACCGGACTTTACAACCGCGACTATGTCGATCGGCGACTTGAAGCCAGGCTTGAAGCCGGTGATTCACTACAGGTTGTAGGCATAAGCATAAGCGGCTTCAGAACCATCAATGATCTTTACGGTTATTCTAACGGTGATACCTGTTTGCAGGTCGTTGCCGAGCGCTTGCAACGCTGGCCGGGTATGGCTGCCCGTCTGTCAGGAGGGGAAATTCTGTTTATCCCTGAACAGGAACTCAATGAACTGCAGCTTGAAACATTACGCTATATCCTTGAGCAGCCCGTTGAAACGCAGCTGTTAGCTATCCCGGTGAAAGTTGCAGTCTCCGTCATTCGCTGCCCCGATGATGGACAGTCTTCACAGGAAATATTTCGTAAAATCAATATCGTCGCTGATGAAAATACCCGCTCCGGAAACTGGCTGGTCTATTACCGCCAGGAAATGGAGCAGCACTATCTGCGCAGGTTGACCATTATTACAGAACTTAAAAAGGCGCTGTCCAGCGAGCACACCGAATTGTCGATGGTGTATCAGCCAAAGATCAAGCTGGACAACAAACAGCTGTGTAGCGTCGAGGCCCTGATACGCTGGAATAATGAAAAGCTCGGTTTTGTCCCGCCTGATGAGTTTATTGCTATCGCAGAGCAGGCTGGTTTAATCGAAATGGTTACCAGCTGGGTCATTGAGCGCACCCTGGTAGACTTAGCGGAGTTCAGACGCGCAGGCTATACCTTCACTGTCGCCATGAACTTGTCGACGCAGGACATCCAGCATCCTGAATTACTGGGCAGGCTTAACAGCGTCATTCAGCGTGAGAATTTGATGCCTGAAGATCTGGAGCTGGAAATTACGGAAAGCGATTTAGTACAGGACGCGTCCGAAGCGACCAAGAATTTGGAAAAGCTCTCAAAGCTTGGTTACCGCTTCGCCATTGATGACTTCGGTACAGGTTACTCGTCGCTGTCTTATCTTAAAACATTACCGGTAAACACCATCAAAATAGACAAAAGCTTTGTGCTTAACTTGCCTACTGACCACTCTGACCAGCAAATTGTGCGTACAGTGCTGAATTTGGCCAGTGTATTTTCGCTGGAAGTGGTAGCCGAGGGGGTGGAGGATGAGTTGTCGCTGAATATACTGCATCAATGGGGCTGTGATGTGGCGCAGGGGTTCTATATCAGTAAACCCCTGGCTAAACCTGCGCTTTATGACTGGCTGAGATCCAGCCCCTATTTGCATGACACGCAGGAGAATAAATGAAACGAGTAGGATTACTTGCGCTGGGTATCATGGTAACACCCGGCATCACGCTCGCAGCAGACGGTAAGCTGATTGCCACGGCAGGGCTCAATCAACTGGAGGGCACCGGCGGGGGAGGAATCGTGCCCTGGGCAACGCTATCGGGGTATGATTCCCAGGAGCAAACCGCGGTAAATGTGTTTGCGACACAGGTGAACGTCGATGATTACCGCTTAAATGTGCTCGGTGGCAGTGTGTCACTCTATGATCGTGTTGAGCTTTCTGTGGCCCGGCACACGTTTGACTTAACCACATTGGGTGGTGATATCGCGCAAAATGTTTATGGTGCGAAAGTCAGACTGTATGGCGATGTCGTCTACTCTGATTACCCGCAGTTAAGTGCCGGTATCATGTATAAAGATCTGCAGGACACGGCGATCGCAAATGCGCTTGGCAGCGCAGATTCCAGTGGTACTGACTATTATTTATCGGCAACCAAAGTACACCTTGGTGCCGCAGCAGGGTATAACCTGGTGTGGAGCCTCACTGCCCGTATGACGCAGGCTAATCAGTTAGGGTTATTGGGGTTTGGCCATCAGCTGGACGATAGTCATGAGCTAATGATGGAAGGATCATTGGGGATCCTGTTTAACCGCCACCTGGCAGCAGGTGCCGAGTACCGTCAGAAGCCCGATAAGCTGGGGCTGGGAGAAGAAGACTGGTGGGATGTATTTGTTAGCTATATTCCCAACAAGTCTTTTAATGTCACACTGGCTTGGGCCGAGCTTGGTAGCATAGCGGGGGCTGAGGATCAGAACGGACTTTATTTTTCAGTTGGAGGGCAGTGGTAATGAAAGTATTCAGCAGTTTGATGTTGTTAATCGCCCTCGCGGGGTGTGCGTCAAACAGTAGTACACTGTATAAGGACTTAGGGGGCAAAGCGGGTATTGCTGATATCGTTGATAATTTTATCTATGAAATCCAGTACGACCCTGCGATTTTACCGTATTTTGAGGGCAGCGACATCGATCGCTTCAGGGATAAATTGGAAGAGCAACTTTGTGCCTTGTCTGATGGTCCCTGCCAATACACCGGCGACAGTATGGAACAGGTTCACGGGGGAATGCAGATCACAGAGCAACATTTTAACCAAACCGTGGATTTGCTGATTAATGCAATGGATTCCGCCGGTACCCCACACCGGGTTCAAAACCGCTTACTCGCCCGGTTAGCGCCAATGCGCAAAGACATGCTTTATAAATAACGACTATACTCATTAACATACGTGCGTAGTGGCAGTAAATTTGCAGTACACCTCACTGAAACATGAGAGTGTTCGCCATAAACTAACACGGTGTGACCACTCATCAGCCAGCACGCGTGTGGTACAGATGCTTATGTGGTTTCGCTGGCTTAAACGCTTACACATTTATTGAGGAGCTAAAAGTGGATATTTTACGGATTATACTGTCAATCTTACTGCCACCACTGGGTGTTTTTTTGCAGGTAGGCATTGGCGTGCAGTTCTGGATCAATATATTGCTGACCCTGTTAGGCTATATACCGGGTATCATTCACGCGGTCTATATTATTGCCACCCGCTAGCAACAATAAAAAAAGCGCCTTATAAGGCGCTTTATTTTCAGCATGGTTAGCGTCGTCGTACGCTCTTTAAAAATGAAGCGACCAACGACAGCGCAAGCAATATCGCGAAGATGTAGAAAAGAAACTGTGCGATGGACGTCGCAGTACCTGCAGCGCCACCAAAACCGAACAGTGCAGCCACAATCGCGATAGCGAAAAATATCAGAGACCAAGCTAACATAGTCATTTCCTCACGCTTTTAATGAAGCAATCACGCTGCTTGCTGATTAGACTTCATTTCTTCGACGTAGCCATCTGCCAGTTGCTTTTTCTGACTGGCATTAAGCAACCTGCCAGCCAGCTGGAAGAACTCCTGCTCCTCGTCAGCCAGATGATGCTCTACTTGCTCACGAAGCATTTTCAGGTAATGTAGCCATGCCGCGGACGACATGTCGGTTTCATCAAGCTTTTCAAGCAGCTCATCTATTTCATGATGCTCAGCAATCCCATGGCGTGACAATTCTACCGCTTCATCGAACTCAAGTAACGGTGAGTAAAAATGGCGTTCTTCAGCAACAGCATGACACTGAAGCTGTTTTTTAAGGTCACCATAATACTCACGTCGAGCGGCTGTATCACCGCTGGTTTCGGTCAGAATTTTAAGCAGCAGGCGCTGTTTTTCATGATCCTGGCGCAATGCTTCAAAAATTTGCATGGGGCACTCCCTGGTAAATTGAATGATAACTGATCACTTACTGCGAAATTCATTCCATAATGTTAGTTATGTAACACATTGATAAATAGGTGTTAGTTATTTTTGTGGGAATACTTTTTATGGAAGTTTATGCATAACCTGGGCATAAATTACACGGCTGGATCGCGCGGGATCTACAATCCCTGCGCGACCATTGCATCGGCCAGACGCCTGAAGGCGGCGATATTGGCTCCTTTGGCATAGTTTACGAAGCCATCTTCCTGGCCTTCGTCGATACATAGCTGATGAATATCCTCCATCACCGATTTAAGTTCTGCGTCGAGCCTGTCGAAGGGAGCCTGCCGGAACGCCGCATTCTGTGACATTTCCATGCTGGATAATGCCACTCCCCCTGCGTTGGAGGCTTTCCCCGGAACATGAGGGATATTTGCCGACAGAAACAGGTTTCTCGCTGCGTCTGTGCAGGGCATGTTGGCCCCCTCAAGAACCAGACCGCAACCATTGTCTATCAGTGTCTTTGCATCCTGCTCCTGTAATTCGTTTTGTGTGGCACAGGGCAGGGCGATGTCACAGGTAAGTGACCAGGGTGAAGTGTCTGGCTGCCACGCTCCGCCAAACTGGTTGGCGAGATCGTTAAGGATATTATCGCTAGACTGTTTATGATCAAGTGCCCACCTCGCCATTTCTGGTGTGATACCGTCTTCATAAACAAAGCGGCCGCGGCTGTTCGACAGTGAAATAACGCAGCCTTCGTGTTCAGCGGCTTTTAACGCGGCGTGCAGGGCCACATTCCCTGCACCAGAAATAGCAATCCGCTGGTTCGTCAGTGAGGTTTCCTGCGACTCCAGCACCGCGAGCAGAAAATAAATGAGGCCAAAACCAGTTGCCTCTGTACGCACAAAGCTGCCGCCAAAGTCGACGCCTTTACCGGTTAACACCCCTTCAAAGCGGTTATTCATCCGGCGATACTGCCCATAGAGGTAGCCGATTTCCCGTGCGCCGACATTGATGTCGCCAGCAGGGACATCGGTTCTCGCGCCGATATGACGTTGAAGCTCAGTCATGAAAGCCTGGCAAAAACGCATGATGTCGTTGTCGCTTCTGCCTTTCGGATTAAAGTCTGTACCTCCCTTGGCGCCTCCGATTGGCAACCCTGTCAGTGCGTTTTTAAACGATTGCTCAAAAGCAAGGAATTTGAGTATTGACTCGCTCACAGTGGGGTGAAAACGTAATCCGCCCTTGTATGGGCCTATCAGACCACTGTGCTGCACGCGCCATGCCTGATTAATCTCAACCTTACCGGCAGTATTTTGCCAACAAACATTAAAATGGATGATACGTTCCGGGACACATAGCCGGCGTAAAACATCTGCCCGCTTATAGTCCTCATTGGCATTGAAGACAGGTACGATATCGTCGCATACCTCTTTGACGGCCTGAAGGTACTCAGGCTGGTTACCGTGACGTTCTTTCAGCCACGCCATAACAGAATCGATATTTGATTTTGAGCTCATTTATCTCGTATACCCTTAGCGCTTTTAATCATGCTAGATACCGGAACACGCCGTCAGGCGATCAGTCCTGCTGGATAGCATTGCTATTTTTCAGCGTCAGTACATTCAGACTCTTTGGTAACGTCTCAATATTCAGCGATGTCGCCTCTCTTATTTCGCCGTCAATGGCATAACGTCGAGGCGCTTCAAAAGTAATTGTCACCGTCGACGCCTGGGTATGCCGTAAGCGTTGTGACTGTTTCTTACTATCGGGCGACAAAAAGACCAGTTCCGCCAGACTTAATAATTGCTCGTCGGCGGTTTCCTGGGGCGTTAACCAGGTTATATCGAGCTTGCCATCTATAACACTTGGCTCTGCGCTACCCTGCGCCAATGCAGTAGTGACCGGTGCAGCATTGGCCACCACCAGGCTCGGCGTTTCCATAGGCTTGCTCTCTCCACCATCAAGGGCCATTTGTAAATTGAGATTTTTGTTAGTAGACATGGCGTCCCACAGTCCACGTAAATATGCGAACTGACCGCCCTCGTCCTTTTCTTCGCGATCTGCGCTTTCTATCATTTGCTGCTCGAAACCGACTGCGGCAACCAGCAGCATGAGTTCGCCATTACACCGCGCGGTATCAATTTTATGGCTGTAGCCGTCGATAATAATGTCGCAGGCTGTATTAATCGGCGTGATTTTGCTGGTGTAGCCATGCAATACCTGACTAAGCGCATTTGCTGTACCCATTGGGATGATGCCGAGCGTCGTAGACGTCTCAATCAATGCGTGGGCGACTTCAGCAATCGTGCCATCACCACCGCAGGCAACAATAATCTGACTTTTTTTCTGAACCGCCTTTTCCGCCAGCGATGTTGCGCTGATATCAGCCGTAGTTTCCATTACCTCAACACGGAAATGGGGGTTAAGCTGTGCCAGAATATCGTCACTGTAGCTGAGCCACTTACCGCCGCCCGCGACCGGATTTGCAATGAGGGTGAGTGACTTCGTCAACGCCAGGCGACCGCCTTGTTTTATCTCCGTGAGGGATGACAGCTGACGCTTATTCAGTCGGGCAGTACCACGTACAGCCCGGATCTTATTCAGCGCATCCCGAACGGATAAGGTATCGTCTTTGGCGAGCAAATACGCGGCGACAATAAGTACCGAACGACCACGTCCGAGGGCACAATGCACGACGACCTTTCGGCCCGATGTAATTTGCTGCTCAATCCAGTTAATGGCGGTATTAAGTTGCTCGGGTGTAGGACTGGTGTGGTCCAGGACCGGCACATTTAAATAGGTACAGTCCGCCTGATACGCTGACCAGTCCAGTCCATCGAATTCAGCCGTCACATCTAATATCGCCTTTACGTCATAATCCAGCAATGTACCAATGTCGCTACCAAAAAGCCGGCTTGCGAGAAACAAATCATCGTCGATTTTTTGGATAGCAGGAACTTTGTCGGTCTTTCTCGCCCAACTGTTATAGGTGCCGGCTCCCAACAAAAACGGTATGAACAGCCAGCGCACATAAACCGGAATAGAGCCGTCTTCACGCTTTCGGAACAAGGACGGAAAATTAAAAATGTATGCGCTGCTCACCGCGAGTAGCGAAAATGCCGTCCAAAGGAAAAGTGCTTTTAATAGCCAGAATGGAACGAACCAGGCCAGCGCCAGTGAAAGTATCGCCCCCAGTACGTAGTACTTTACCATTTTCATTTTTATCTCCCTGGTATTTCCATACCCGCTCTTAACTGAACTAACACCGGAAACAACCAGTATCCAAGAGTAATTGTTTCGGCTTGGTCGTCAGGTTGTGATGTGAACGACTTCGACTTCCTCAACAAATGAAAGACTGCACGCCATGTCACCTGACTTATTACGGAAAATTGCCAATTTCGTTTGGTTTCAGTCAATTTGGCTGATGGTCATTCTTTTTCAATATGAATGGTTGATGGCGGTTGGCATATTATTGCTGAGTTTTCTGATCATCACTGATGATCGCATAGCCGACGTTGCGCTTATGATAGCCATTACTTTATTGGGGGTGATGACGGACAGCACACTGACGCTTGCCGGGCTGTTTATTTTCGATTCACCGACCTATGTGGTGGCCATCCCCTTATGGCTGGTTGCACTTTGGATGGCCTTTGGGGGAACACTTCGGCATAGCCTGCGATACTTTATGGGGAACTGGAAACTGGCTGCACTTGCGGGGGCAATTTTTGGCCCTCTGAGTTACTACGCTGGAGTGCGACTTGATGCAGTAGAATTTGGCTACAC
>CAZDUT010000094.1:0-3168 GCA_964508695.1 uncultured Alteromonas sp. | reverse complement strand
TGGTGTATGGGCCATTGTACTACCGTTATCGTTTTGGCTTGCAAAGCGATGCGAAAAATGGCGAGCGTCCCACACGGGTTAATATCTTACGAAGACAGAGGAATGAAGTATGACGAGAACAGTATTTGTAACCGGAGGTAATCGCGGCATTGGCCTGGAAATCGTACGCGGCTTCGCGAAGGCCGGCTACAAAGTATTGATGGGGTGCCGTGATGAAGATGAAGGCAAAGAGGTTAGAGAAGACATCGTCGGCGGCGATGTTCATGTCATTGAACTGAGTCTGAGTAATGAACAAGCTTTGACTGATTCTTTGGTGCGGGCGCAGGCCGTGTATGGCGGTGTCGATATTTTGGTGAATAACGCTGGTGTACTTTGCCGCGACGGTATTGAAGAGGTATCGATGAGCGATGTTAATGAGGCACTTCAGGTTCACGTCAAGGCACCACTTGCACTTATTCAACAGGTATTACCCGGTATGAAAGAACGCGGTTTTGGTAGAATAATTAACATCTCGTCGGGATGGGGAGCGTTTGCCGAAGGCATGGAAGGGCCGGTGGCGTATGCGATCAGTAAAGCAGCGTTGAATGCGTTAACGCTGAACGTGGCGAACAGCTTAAGCGACGAAAAGGACATCACCATCAATAGTGTTTGCCCGGGATGGGTGCACACGCGGATGGGGGGGACTGATGCCCCCAAGACACCTGAAGAAGGCGCTGATACGGCGGTCTGGCTTGGCACGCGCGATGACGAGGCACCTAACGGGAAATTTTTCCGGGAACGCAAAGAGATTAATTGGTAAAAAGGGCCTGTGGCCCTTTTTTACTGGTCTTCATGATACGTCCCGCCCGTCAGGTAACATCACACATCGTGGCGATTATTAGCGTAACGCTTCTACGATAGTCGGGGTGCGGTGAGACAACACTTTTTTTATACTGTCAGCGGACTGGGAGGCGTGCAGGCTAACCACGACAGCGGTTCGCTTTTGCTTTAACGCGTGGCGCACTGTTTCGATGAGTTCTGTCCGATCTGGTCGTAACCCAAACAGGCCGGCAACGAAAAGCCCGATGAAAAGCCCAGGACTGATTAGGGCGAGGTAGGTAAATAATGGATTTTGCTGTGTCAAGGCTGGACCAAATGTCACCAGAGCAAATGCCGCAGCCATTCCCACCACGAGACCAATTAGCCCCATCATCACGTGCGAGGCCAACATCCTCTTACCGAGATGCTGACTGTCAGCTTCGATTTTTTTACCCAGTGAATCTTCTCCCGGTTGCAGTACGATAATCTGTTCACGTGCGACGGACGTGTCAGCAGTCAGCACGTCGACTGCATCTTTTGCATCGGTTGGAGAAGAAAAAATAGCAGCCACCTGCGAGCGTTTAGTATCAAGCAACTGCTTAGCTATACTGGATGGTGACGAAGACATAGTACCTCCGGACGACATTAGTACATAATTGGCGACGAGCACACGCTTGGTTACATCTTTACTGATCAGAATACAACACAACGTTTAAGGTGTGCTATACAGGTTATCGTTTCTACACTATGTTTTTCAATTCTTGTACCTGATTTAAAAAACCAATAAATTCATAACGTTATTTATTGCGCATGCTGCATTTATCGTGAGGTTGGTGGTGGCGTGTGAACATATTGCACACTGTGTTGAAAATATTGCGCAATGAAATGTGATCCAATCGGTGGATTTGTACAATGCTGTGGATGGCAGCTACGTGCTTCGCAGGTTACGAAAAAATACTGTGAACGTGGCAATGTGGCGTCGGTATTGCAGGGCACGTATCTATCGATGTTATGGATATGCATAGTAGTGACTTGCATTGCATGCTCCAGTAAGCCGGAGAAGTCGAATGACAGCATCTGTTGCCATCATTCACCAAAAAGCGTTGCTAAATGAAGACGATATTACTCACGACATCATTCGTGGGTTAACCAGTGAAAAAGTTGATGTTGTCACCTACTCGGTTGAGCATGCGCATGCTTGTCTTGATGAGCTGGACCAGTTTGATGGAATGGTTTTTGGCTTTATGTCAAAACAGGTGAATGATAGTGCGCATCTCGATGCGTTTATTGACGCCACTACCGCACGTTACCAAAACGGTATTTGGCGGGATAAAATAGCGACAGCCTTCACCAGTTCACTTCGGCTATGCGCCGACTCTATGCCACTGATGTTGCAGCTGTCATTGTTTTGCGCGCGTCACAATATGATATGGATAGACAATGATGAAGATGTCCGTACCTCAGCCGATAAAGGTGACGCTGAATACAACCCGGCGAGATCAATCAGCGCACCGGGGTATGAGTATGGTCAGCGGCTGGGTCGGGTCACAAAACAGTGGTTAGACACCTGATATAGCAGTTACACCTATGGCCCTATCCTCATCGCATGCCATTGCTCGCCGGACTCGGGGCAGAGGCTTTGAGTACTTTTATCCCTCCGGTAATAAAGTAACGTCCCAGCGCCAGCTTAAACGAATTCAGCGCCTGGTAATCCCTCCCCAGTGGCGCCAGGTCCTGATCAACAGCGAGCCCTCTGCACGGATCCAGGCCGAAGGTTTTGATAAACAGCAGCGACGGCAGTATATCTATCACCCTGATTGGGTAGCGCAACAGCAACAAATAAAATTTGATGGCCTCTCGACCTTTGGCGAACGCCTGCCTGCATTCAGACGCTTTTGCTGGAAACGAGTAGGTGAGCAACGCTGGACATTGGATCGCTGCGCCGCGTTGGTCTGCCTGTTGCTCGATCATACCGGGCTCCGCGCCGGCAATCAGCAATATACCAAAAACAATCACACCTACGGCATTACCACTCTGCGCAGACGTCACCTCCATCGTGCTGGAGATAAGGTGCAATTACATTTTACCGGCAAGCACGGTCAAATGCGCGAGGTGGTGGTTGACGATCCACGTCTCGCCGAACTGGTCAGCCTCAGTGCGGAAAAGCAGGGGTATGCGCTCTTTCGTTATCAGGATGAAGGGCGCTGGCATGACATTCACAGTGATGATGTCAATGCCTTTATCCATCAGCACTTAGGTGACGCGTTCAGTTGCAAAGACTTCCGTACCTGGGCAGCTAGTCGTTATGCAGTGCACAGTCTGCCAGCCATTAAGACTGCGCTTGCAGAAAATAAGCGACGAAAATGGTCG
>CAZDUT010000093.1:3233-11073 GCA_964508695.1 uncultured Alteromonas sp. | reverse complement strand
CAGCTAAGCGTCAAAGTATCCACCGACTGTGCCCCGGGTGGTGAAATTTCATCAACGATAGCGTTAAACTTTTCTTAAAATATGACGATACTATGAATAAGCCTTCGTAAGCAGTGTGCCGGAAGGCAGAATTTTCCATGAGTTGTGTAAGGAAGTCGCCAGTGATTGTTCGTACGCTGATAATTAGTCTGTGCTGCATAAGTTCATTTGCCGCTGCTTCAATGCGCCAGTATGCGGCGCCGGTGGAAGCCTCGGACTGGCAGGTGGTAAACGAAAACCGTTTGCAGTGCGCGCTGGAACATACCGTACCCGGTTACGGTGATGCTGTTTTCACCAGTGTGGCGTCAAAGCAACTGAATATGGAGTTTGAGCTGGACATGCATGTGCTACCCAGGGAGTTCGGGGTGGCAGCCGTTTACTCTGTCCCGCCGACCTGGATGCCGGGACGCGTCCCCAAACCCATCGCCGATATGACGTTACGCAAGCAGTACAACGGTGATTTGCCGGAAAAGGCGGCCTGGACGATGTTGTCCGAACTGGAAAAAGGCTACTGGCCGACCATTTATTATCAGGATTGGTATAACCGCTACGACAAAGTAAGCGTGGCACTGAATGCCAGTAACTTTACGCCACAGTACCGCGAATTTATTCGCTGTGTGTCGAACCTTCTGCCATTCAGTTTCGAGGATATTGCCTATACCGTGTTGTCCTACGAAAAAAACAGCACCGATTTGACCAAGTACTCGCAGAAGCGCCTGACCATGATCGGCGAGTACCTGAAAGAAGATAACGAATTAGATCTGGTATTGCTGGACGGCTATACCGACAGTTACGGTGGCCGCTGGAATAACGAACAGCTGTCTATTCGTCGGGCCGATGCGGTTAAAGAGTACTTCACCGCCCTGGGGATCCCTGCTGATCGGATTGAGGTCACCGGTCATGGCGAACGCCGGCATGTTGCGCCAAACACCAACAGTGACTCTCGCGCAAAGAACCGCCGGGTTGTGGTTCAACTCTCTAAATCCTGATCACCGCTTGTCAAGTAAGGCGCTGACCGGCGGTACCTGATCGGTAAATACACCATCAACCCCTAACGTGGTCAGCACCTTAAACAATTCAGACGGTGTCATGCCATAAGGAATGGCATCTGTTCTGAAGGTGTAAGGGTGTACCAATAGCCCTTGCTGCTGTGCGGCATGCAGCCAGTCTGGTTTGAGTTCACCCGATTGCGGCTTAACGATTTGCTGGATCCAGGGACCAATCCCATCCACGTACTTTGCCAGTGACACCATCGCTTCCGGTGTTTTTAATGCTTCATAATCCGTGGTGGACTCCCCCCATGCGTTTTCCCCAATCAGCATGATCAGTTGCCCCTCATAGCCCAAATCATTGCGGATCCGTTTCACCTCTTCTAAATCAAAGCATTGCACAAATAAACGCGCGGATTGCCCGATCAAGCCAAAATCGGCCAGTGTTGAAAGCACAATTTTACTGATATCCGCGCCTTGCTGGCGATGCCAGGCCGGTGACTTTATTTCAGTGTAAAAGCCAATATCAGTATGCCGTAAACGGTTCAGTTGCTGGACAAGCGTCAGGTGTTCACGCAGGGTGGAGATAGTAAAGCCTCCTCCCTGAAAGCGAGTCGCAAACACGGCCGTGCCGTCGCTGTTTTGTCGTTCATGGATCTGCAGAGTTTTCAGTTCGGCCAGGGTAAAGTCGATGGCGTAGTAGCGCCCATCATTCCTGGCCCGATCTGGGAAGACATTTTCGACGTTGGTTACGGTTTCAAGGTGAATATCGTGCAACACAACCGGCACATGGTCGCGACTTAATACAACGTCCTGTTCGATATAGTCTGGTTCCTGAGCGTGGGCCAGGGCGGCGGCCGCCAGGGTATGTTCAGGCAGATAACCGGACGCCCCACGGTGAGCAATGACGTCGAATGCCAGGGCGCTTTGGCCGCAACTGACGATAAATAAACACGTACTAACTACCCGGAACAGGCGAGTCATCAGCGTTACCCCTTAGGTGCAATAAGCTCGATGGCATAGCCGTCTGGATCGCGAACAAACGCAATAATGGTCTTCCCGCCTTTCACCGGCCCGGGTTGACGGTAAACATCTGCTCCCTTGGCCTCAAGGTGTGCACAAAAGTCGTATATATCCTCAACTTCAAATGCAACGTGGCCGTAGGCGTTACCCTTGTCGTAAGTTTGTCCGTCCCAGTTGTAGGTAAGCTCAAGTACCGCCTGCTCACTTTCCTCACCATAGCCGACAAAGGCAAGGGTATATTCATATTCTGGATTATCCGCTTTGCGCAGCAGCTTCATGCCCATGACATCGGTATAAAATGCCAGGGAGCGGTCCAGATCCTCGACACGCAGCATAGTGTGTAGCATTCTCATCAGCGCAGTTCCTATAGTCAAAGCTCAAATTAATACGTTAGTAACACTAACGGTTTATGGTTATCAATCAAGTGTGTTCAACGCGTACACGTGGAGTTTGTCATTAACGCCGGGAAGCCCGGCTTGATGCAACGACGACACACTGATGTGATGAAAGTCACGTCGGCCTCACTTTGCCTGGCGCATGGCAGGCCACTAACAGCATAAGAGACCATAATAATCGTCGGCAAAATATGAAGTTAGCTGTTTGGCCAGCTCGTTCAGTGCACACAGAACACAAAAAGGCCGATCATTAGCGACAGGCTTGCTAGACTAACGGTGAAAAAGCGTCGTGTAATGACAAAAGAGAAGGAGCAAATATGCATTCTCGTCCCGATTTCCTCAGACACATTTCTGTTCACCACGGAGAAATCGTTCCTAAGCTGCTCAGCGAAGACATTGTCCAGCGCTTAACCGACAAGTTGCGTACAATGCCCAACGGCGAAACCTGGTATGCAGATATTTATAACAAAGCAATTTATGGTCCTATGCTGTTTCGCGATGAGCAACTCAATATTCGTGAGCGCATAGCGCAAGTGCTTCCTGATTACTATGTGTTGGCCGATTTGTATCTTGAGAAAACACCCGAGGACCAGGGTTTTCCATTCCACACTGATTTTGACTCGATAGGCTTTATGGAGCGCCCTGAAGATATGTTGACGGTCTGGATCCCTCTGGTGCCGGTCAAAGAACCGGGCAGCGGCCAGTTATCAATTGTGATGGAAGAGGGGGCCGTGAGGTTGTCGTTAATTCGCGAAGCTGTTCAGCTACACAGCCTGGTGCGCGTAGTCGACCCTTCGCTACCCGCTCATGCCCCGTTCCAGCTCACCCGGCAAGAGTTCGACTACCTGGAGCAAACAAAATATACCCCGGCGCTTGAGGCGGGCGATGCGTTGCTATTTTGCAATGCGTTTTTTCACAAATCCGAAGATATCAACAGCGGCAGCCGCGCGGCTTATATCTTGCGTCTTGTCCCTAAAGGCGCGCAGTTCAGTCTGACACGGTTAAAGGCATTAAAAGCCCTCGGTCAAAATCTGGATGTCGTCAACGAACTGCTTGAGCGGCATTTTCCCGAAGCGCAATAGCCGCCACACCTTAGCCTCCGGCCGTGGCACTCGGGCGGCCACACTCTGCCGGTGTAAGCGGCTATAACGTAAACAAAGAAGTAGCCAGCGAGCGTGTCACCGACCATGCAGTTCAGACTTCGGCCAATGTCACCTTTTACTGCGGTATTAACACATTATCGATGACATGGATAATACCGTTTGATGCCTCGACATCAGTCACAATAATGGCTGAGCTGCCACCGGCGTTATCAATTAATACGCCACCGGCTTGTTCTACAAATCCGCTTTTGCCTTTTAGCAGTGTATTTAATTGGTCACTGGCGAGTACTTCCTCTGCGTCCAGACGGCCATGTACTACATGGTACAGCAGAATCGTTGTCAGCAGATCTTGATCAAGGTCTCCCACCGTTTGTGCGTCAATACCTAAGCGCGAAAACGCATCGTCAGTGGGCGCAAAAACAGTGTGCTGTCCTTTTGATGCCAGCACATCAACGATAGCGGGATCAGCGGCAAGCACCGCCGCGATCAGCGTATCAAACGATCCGGCAAACGGACCACTACCATTCACGGTCAGTGCTGTCTGCAATAGTGAAGGGGAATCACTTGCCTGTTTGGCGTGAGCGATACCGGAACTACCCATTACCAGCGCGAACAAAAAGAACGACGTGGAAATAATTTTTTTAGTTGTCATAGTAAGCCTCATTAGAATGTTAATAGTCATTAGACCTATACCAACAAGGGGATCCCTTTATAGTTCCGAAGCTTACTACGTCTAAAAAATATCCAGGTTCTTTACATTACACACTCTTAATTAAGCAGAAGGGAGGGAGAGCTTCGCCTGAACTGGCGGCGTGTGGGGCCTGCGACTTCGCTCGGCAAGGCAAAGGAGCGCTCAGTCAGCCCCGTATCAGTGACGAAAAAGTCGTGTGTTAATCGATTTTGTCTTTATATTCACACAGATCTTCAATGACACAGCTGCCACACCGGGGCTTTCGTGCAACACAGGTATAACGGCCATGCAGGATCAGCCAGTGGTGCACATCGACCTTAAATTCAGCCGGTACGACTTTAAGCAGTTTTTCCTCTACCTTTTCCACGGTTTTGCCTACGGCAAATTTTGTGCGGTTACTCACCCGGTAGATGTGGGTGTCCACGGCGATGGTGGGCCAGCCGAACGCGGTATTTAACACGACATTGGCGGTTTTCCGGCCGACACCCGGCAAGGCTTCCAGCGCTTCGCGGCTTTCGGGGACTTCGCCCTGATGCTTGTCTACCAAAATCTGACTTAACTTATGCACGTTTTTGGCCTTGGAGTTAAACAGGCCGATGGTTTTTATGTACTCTTTTAACCCTTCTTCGCCCAGATCAACAATGGCCTGTGGCGTATTCGCTACCGGAAACAACTTGGCAGTAGCTTTGTTTACACCCACATCGGTGGCCTGTGCTGACAGCGTCACCGCAACCAGCAGTTCAAACGGGCTGCTAAAGTTAAGCTCAGTCGTCGGGTGGGGATTCTCATCGCGTAAGCGAGTCAGGATTTCACGGCGTTTTGCATTATTCATGTTGGTCGCTCGTCTCTGCGCTGGTTATCAATACTCAGGTGTCGGCAGTGACCCGCGCACGGGTCGCTTTTGCGGTATGCTTGGGCGCGCGCGCGGCAATGCGGGCATCCAGGCTGTTTTTCACAGCAATCAGCAGGCCCATGCCTAAAAAGGCGCCCGGCGGCAGCACGGCCAGTAAAAAGGGGCTGTCGGTCGAAAACAGGGTGAGTGTCCAGTTTTCTGCTACCGGACCAAAAAGTCGGTCAGCGCCCGCCAACAAGGTTCCGGCGCCAAGAATTTCACGCATACCGCCGAGGATCACCAGAACCAGTGTAAAGCCAAGTCCCATCATCAGACCGTCAAAGGCGGCAATACCGGGCGAATTTTTCGAGGCAAAGGCTTCGGCGCGACCAATAATGGCGCAGTTAGTCACAATCAGGGGGATAAAAATACCCAGCGCAAGATAGAGCTCATACGTGAAGGCATTCATTAACAACTGAGTAATGGTAACAAAGGCCGCAATAATCATTACAAATACGGGAATACGCACTTCATTACGCACCAGGTTGCGGATCAGCGACACGGTGATATTGCTGCCAATCAACACCAACATAGTGGCCAGTCCAAGGCCCAGGCCATTAATAAATGTTGCCGTTACGGCTAACAGCGGACACAGCCCTAACAGTTGTACCAGCGCCGGATTGTTCTTCCACAGGCCCTGCAATGACACATCTTTGTAGTCTGACATCATGACTCTCCTGCTTCTTTCATACACAGGTTATCAGCGCTTAGCAGCGCCGCCTGTTCATCGTTCACAAACAGCAGGGTGTTTTTAACGGCATTCACCACGGCACGAGGGGTAATAGTGGCGCCGGTAAACTGATCAAACACGCCACCGTCCTTTCTTACTTGCCACTTGGCTAAACTGTCAGGATCAAACGACATACCGGTAAAACTATAGATCCAATCGCTGACGCTGGTTTCTATTTTATCACCCAGCCCGGGTGTTTCTTTATGCTCAATCACTCTTACGCCCAGCACATCCATTGATAAGTTAATCCCCACTACCAGTTCGATACTACCGCTATAGCCATCCGGAGCGGTGGTTTCGATGGCGAATGCAACCGGTGTATCGCCCTCATAGGCTCGGTAAACCCGATGTGGCTTACGGTTACCAAGTAGCGGACTTATTGCCTGTGTGCAGTTCTGATACAGCAGGTTATCGTGCAGACCCGGCGGGACCACTTCCCCGAGTACCGACAACAAGCGCTGCTGTTGTTGCTGGGTTATTTTGTCGCGGGTGCCATCATACGTAAGGCTTATCAGCGCGGTCGTTACAATCGCAAAAAGTGCCAGCATGACGCCATTTCGGGCGATGGTATTTAGCATCACGTCCTCGTTTACTTCTTCCGGCTGCCCGACACCGCGTGCCCGTAGGTACGCGGTCGGGTGTAATAATCAATCAGGGGGACGGCCATGTTCATCAACAGTACACCAAACGCCACAGCGTCAGGGTAGCCGCCAAAGGTGCGAATAATAACCACCCAGAAGCCAATCGCCGCGCCAAAAACCAGCCGGCCGCGAGACGTGGTAGAGGCCGTAACAGGATCGGTGGCAATAAAAAACGCACCAATCATTACCGCACCATTGGTAAGATGAAACAGTGGCGACGCAAATATATCGCCATTGCCAAGGTGTAGCACTGACGCACAAACGGCAACCGATAGCAGCATACTGCCTGGAATATGCCAGCTGATAACCCGCTGTTGCAGTAATATCAGGCCTCCGAGCAAGTATGCCAGACTGACCCATCCCCATCCGGCGCCCATGGCATCAAACACGCCCGAGTTAAAGGTAGGCTGGGCGAGCACTTCACTGTAAGTCTGTCCTTGGGTTAAGCCGGTTTTCAGTGCATCAAGCGGCGTGGCGGACGTGAGGCCGTCGGCAACCATTCGAAGCTGCGAGACGTCATATCCCTGGGTGGTAAACCCAGTGAAAATGAGTGAGAGCATGTCCGTAAAGCCCGTCGCTGGCGCGCCCAGAGACTGAGGCGGAAGCCACATGGTCATCGCGGCAGGAAACGAAATCAGCAGCACGACGTAGGCCACCATCGCCGGATTGAAAATATTAAAGCCGAGCCCACCGTAAACCTGCTTAGCAACAGCGATAGCGAAGACGGTGCCTACAATGGTCATCCACCATGGCAACGCCGGAGGAATACTTACTGCGATGAGCAGGGCAGTGAGCACTGCGGTAGAGTCACTCAGCGTGCGCGCGACCGGCCGCTTGCGCCCACAAACAATAAGCGCCTCTGTAATCAGCGCGGTAAGGGTTGCAATAACCGCCTGAATGAGGATCCCCCAACCAAACACAAACGCCTGCATAGCCATGCCCGGGAGCATGGCATAAATAACCAGACGCATAATCTGGCCGGTGTCGCGCTTCACCCGTTGATGGGGCGAGCTGGAAAGGGTCAGTCTCATGATTTAATTGTTCTCATTGTCGGCGTTTTTGGCTGCCTGGCGCGCTTTGGCTTTGGCCACTGCGGCAGCAACTCTGCGCTTTTTCTCGTCTTCCTGCGACGACGTATCGTCCGTGGGAGGTTCATTGTGCGAAGCGGACTCTCGCTCGGCTTTTTTTGCTTTTGCCCGCGCGACAGCGGCGGCAACCCGCGCCTGCTTGTCGGCATCAACGGTTGAGCGGTGGGCGTCAGTATGCTGTGCATCATCGGTGTCGTTATCAGGCCGGTCGTCCGGCGTTGATTCACGCTCCGCTTTTTTGGCCTTGGC
>CAZDUT010000093.1:0-3133 GCA_964508695.1 uncultured Alteromonas sp. | reverse complement strand
CGTTATCAGGCCGGTCGTCCGGCGTTGATTCACGCTCCGCTTTTTTGGCCTTGGCGCGGGCGACCGCGGCAGCGACCCGTGCTTTTTTGTCCGCCTCGGTGTTATCCGCAGTCTCATCGGTATTCGGCATGGCCTCAGGCGTTGATTCACGCTCCGCTTTTTTGGCCTTGGCGCGGGCGACTGCTGCGGCAACTCTGGCCTGTTTATCCTGCGACGCATCTGCCTCTGGTGGCATCGTTTCTGAGTGACTGTCAGAGGCGTTTTGTCGCTCGGCTTTTTTGGCCTTGGCACGGGCAACAGCGGCAGCGACCTGGGACTGCTTGTCCTGAGTTGCATCGGACTCGGTGTGCTTGGACTGCTTTTTAGCTTTGGCGCGGGCCAGTGCCGCCGCGACTTTATCTTTTGAGCCCGACTGAGGGCTGTCACTGGTAGCGGCCTGTCTGGCTTCCTTTGCTTTGCGGTGGCGCTCTTCACGTTCGCGCTTTTCTTGCTCTAAACGGGCTTTTCGCGCTTCAAAGCGTAAGCGGGCTTTTTCCGCCTTGTTGCGCTCATCACGTTCAAGACGGATCTCAGATTTAGCCTGCCGGTAGTAATGAACCAGCGGAATTTCACTGGGGCACACGTACGCGCAGGCGCCACACTCAATACAGTCAAACAGGTTGTATTCCTGGGCTTTGTCGTATTCTTTGGCTTTTGCGTGCCAGAACAATTGTTGCGGCAGTAAATTGGCCGGACAGGCATCAGCACACTCGCTACACCGTATACAGGGGCGCTCTGCATCATCATCGGCCAGTTCGCGTTTGCCCGGCACCAACAGACAGTTGGTAATTTTGACAACCGGTATTTCAAGCGCCGCCAATGCAAAACCCATCATCGGGCCGCCCATAATCACGCGTGGCGTTTTTTGCTTTTCAGGCTGGTAACCGGCATGGTCAAGCAGATGCCCCACCGGCGTACCTAATCGTGCCCATACATTACAGGGGTTACTGGCAGCCTCGCCGGTCAGCGTTACCACACGCTCTATTAACGGTTTGCCGCTGAGTATCGCGTCGGCGACAGCGAATGCCGTGCCAACATTAAACATCAAAATACCAATATCAGCCGGCAGACCGTTGCGCGGTACCTCGCGTCCGGTGATGATCTGAATAAGCTGCTTCTCGCCACCTGCCGGGTATTTGGTTTCAACCGGTACAATACGGTAATTCTCTTTGTCCTGGCAGGCACGGGTTAATGCCTCGATCGCTTCTGGCTTGTTGTCCTCAACGGCGATGACAATCGCTTTCGGCTCTACCAGGTGAGATAAAATATCAATGCCCTGGCGGATTTGCCAGGCATGTTCGCGCATCAACCTGTCATCGGCAGTAATATACGGCTCGCACTCTATGCCGTTGATAATCAAAAACTCGACCGGTTTACTACTGGACGTTTTGATATGCGTGGGGAACCCCGCACCGCCCAATCCGGATACACCTGCATTACAGATGGCTTCTACGATGTCACGTTTGGTATGCGCCAGATAATCTGTCATCGGCGACAGTTCAACCCATTTGTCTTCGCCATCAGGGCGTATACTTATGCACGTTTCGGTAAGCCCGCTGGGGTGCGCGATTACGTGTGGCGCAATCGCAACCACCTCACCGGAGGTGGGGGCATGAACGGGCACCGCAAAAGGGTTTGTGCTTTGTGTCAGTGGCTGACCTTTTCTGACGTGATCACCGACTTCCACTGTGCAGGAGCCTTCCATTCCGACATGCTGGCGTAACGGCAAGGTCAGGATGTCCGGTAATGGCACCCGCTGGATATCACCCGTGTTGGATAAGGTTTTTTTATCATCCGGATGCACTCCCCCCGGAAAGCTCCAGAGCCTGTTATGGTTCAGGCGCTCAATAATTTCATCAAATCCTGGAAAATTCACTGTCATGACACCATTTTAACCGGGATATCACCTTTGGGTGATGACGAAAAATCCCACTTCCACGAGGTGGTGGTTTGGGTGACAGGCACCATATCAATGCAGTCGACAGGGCAGGGATCAACGCACAGGTCGCAACCGGTGCACTCTTCCGTGATCACGGTATGCATTTGTTTTGCCGCACCCAGGATGGCATCTACCGGGCAAGCCTGTATGCATTTAGTACAGCCAATGCATTCATCCTCACGAATAAACGCAACCTTCTTAACATCCTCTTCGCCATGAGCATCGTCCAAAGGCTTAGGCTCAACGCCCATCAGATCAGCCAGCTTTTTGATGGTTGCTTCTCCGCCAGGCGGACATTTATTGATGTCCTCACCGTTGGCGATACCCTCAGCGTAAGGCCGACAGCCGGGATGACCGCATTGGCCACATTGAGTTTGTGGGAGTATTTCGTCGATTTGATCGACCAGTGGATCGCTTTCGACTTTAAAACGAATACTCGCATAGCCGAGCACCAGACCGAATACGAGTGCCAAAACGCCGATAGCGATAATTGAAAACGTTAATGCCATCAGACACTCACCAGTCCGCTAAAGCCCATGAAGGCCAGTGACATCAGACCGGCGGTTATCATGGCGATAGAAGCGCCTTTAAATGCTACAGGTACATCGGCAGCAGCCAGGCGTTCACGCATTGCTGCAAAGAGTATAAGCACCAGTGAGAAGCCCAGCGCTGCACCAAAACCATAAATCAGACTTTCGACAAAGTCATGCTGCTCTGTAAGGTTTAGCAGAGCAACGCCCAGTACGGCGCAGTTGGTAGTGATCAGAGGTAAAAAAATGCCCAACAGGCGGTACAGTGTAGGGCTGGTTTTATGCACAACCATTTCAGTAAATTGCACGACAACCGCAATTACCAGAATAAACGCCAGGGTACGCAGGTACTCTATTCCCAATGGTGCAAGTAAATAGGTTTCCACCAGGTAACTGGATGCGGAGGCCAGCGTCAGTACGAAGGTGGTGGCCATCGACATGCCGATAGCGGTTTCAAGCTTGCCGGACACGCCCATAAAGGGGCACAGGCCCAGAAACTTAACCAGAACGAAGTTGTTCACCAGCACGGTGCCAATAAGTAGTAATAAAAATTCCGTCATGAACCCGACTATGCGTTGCGGAGAATCTGCGTTGTAAAGTGTGGTCAGTTTATGCCGACCAAATC
>CAZDUT010000092.1:0-11079 GCA_964508695.1 uncultured Alteromonas sp. | reverse complement strand
CTAAAAGTTTGCAGTTCTGACTCGGGATAGACCAGATTTACACGTCCGCTATGGAAGTGCTCCCCCTGACTGGTCACACTCACCAGATGGCCTGACTTGATTTTAGTCGCATTGGCAAGTTTGCTCAAAGCCTGAGTGTAAGCGTTAACCTGGTCTATCACATCAGGGGAAAGCATAAGGCTCAACTCGGGATTTGTGTCTATTATATTGCGAACAAGCGAAAGCTCTTTGTCGTTGTCTATCTCAAATGCCGAAATATACCTTTCAAGTGCTGCTTTCGCTGTTGCCGGTTTTGAATCTAATAATGCCATTGGAACTCTCTTTAATGACTACTTCCAGATTAATTGGATATCCAACTAAGTAATGAAGAGAATGTTATTAGCGACTAGGGAACACAATAGTGTTGACCTGAGAAGCAAAGTTGCCGGGCAAATGTGCTGAGTTTGGCTGGAATCAGAGAGAAATATTTAGAAGTCAGAATCTGATCCTCCGTGACCAGTAAATTACAGCAATCCTGCTAAACCGTAATATAACGAATTTAAATATTTATTGCACTTGGATTTTCTGAACACACATCCTGTTCAGGTCTACAGGTATTTGATTGGCATAATGAGGGGGCTCGAAGCCCCGGCCAGAAGATACTCAGGCGTAAGGGTCTTGCTTAGCATCGCCCTGCCCGCTCGTGACTTCCCAGCCTTTTTTCGGATGCGGTGAATTTTCGGTATTCGGACACGGCGGTAGTGAGCTAATCGACTCGTGTGAAATTTCATAGCCACAATCTACACAGCGATAAGTACCTGATGAGACATCACTGCCGTAAGGGACGTAGTCTTTATCGGTCATTGATTTACCTCTCTTTTTGTTAACAACCCGTTAATTGACTTTTCCTACGTGATGTTACAGGGATTCGATCGCCACTTCTCAGCACCGGCCAGTCAGGCGCAATGAGGTTAACGAAAAGCCCCCTGCGGGATAACCGGCAGGGGGCTGTTTCACGGGCGGAAAGTATGTCTCCGTTATTGTCTGCAAAGCGTGTAGTTACACATCAACCTTACAGGGAGACAACTTCCAGATCCGATCGACATAATCCTGAATTGACCTGTCAGAGGTGAATTTACCCATTTTCGCCGTATTGATGATCGCCATTTTCGCCCAACGCTCTTTATCCCTGTATGCTTCATCCACACGTTTATGAGCATCAGAATAAGCACGGAAATCAGGCAGAACGAGGAAGGGATCTCCCTGATCTAACAGACTCTGTTTAATCGAGACCAACGCTCCCGGCTTGCCGGGCGTAAAGTAGTCGGTCTCCAGCCAGTCAAGTACCGCTTTAATTTCAGGGTCGCGATAGTAGTAATCCTGAGGGTTATAACCTTTTTCACGCAGTGCATCGACATCTTCCACTGTCATACCAAAAATGAAGATATTGTCGTCACCGACCTCTTCGGCAATTTCAATATTTGCTCCATCCAGGGTACCAATTGTCACCGCACCATTAAGTGCCAGCTTCATATTGCCTGTTCCTGACGCTTCTTTCCCTGCTGTGCTGATTTGCTCGGACACATCAGATGCCGGGATCATTTTCTCTGCCAGTGACACCCGGTAGTTAGGCAAAAATACAACTTTCAGCTTGCCATTGACGCGGCTGTCATTGTTGATCCGGTCTGCCACTTTATTTATGGCAAAGATGATATCTTTTGCCAGCTTGTAGCCGGGCGCTGCTTTTGCGCCAAAGATAAAGACCCGGGGATGCATGTCATAGTCAGGGTTTTCCAGCAAACGACGATACAACGCCATAATGTGCAGTAAGTTAAGGTGCTGGCGCTTGTATTCGTGCAGACGCTTTATTTGCACATCAAAAATTGCATTAACGTCTACGTCGATACCGGTACTCGCTTTTATTTCCTCGGCAAGGCGCTTTTTATTTTCCAGCTTTACCTGCATAAATTGCTTCTGGAAGGTTTTATTATCGGCGTGCTTTTCCAGCCCTTCGAGCTTATATAAGTCTTTTGGCCAGTCACTGCCGACTTTTTTATCGATGAGTTTCGACAGTGATGGGTTACAGGCTTTTAACCAGCGACGCGGAGTAATGCCATTGGTGACGTTGGTCAGTTTACCCGGCCATAGTTCATCGAATTCCGGGAACAGGTTCTTTTTCACCAGACGGGAGTGAATTTCAGCCACACCATTTACGGCAAAAGAACCAATTACAGACAGATGCCCCATGCGCACCATTTTCTCGTGCCCTTCCTCGATGATGGAAAGTTTGGCTTTGACTGCATTGTCGCCAGGCCACTTTTGATCCACCTTGGCCATAAAGCGATGGTTGATTTCATAAATGATCTCAAGGTGACGTGGCAGGATTTTCTCAATCATCCGTGCCGGCCATTTTTCCAGGGCTTCCGGTAACAGCGTGTGATTGGTATAGGCAAAAACCTGAGTAGAAATATCCCACGCGCTGTCCCAGTCCAGTTCAGCGCGATCAAGCAAGATGCGCATCAGCTCCGGGATAGCGATAGCCGGGTGGGTATCGTTTAACTGGATAACAACCTGATCTGCAAAGCGGCTCCAATCGTCGCCATGGGCTCGCTTATAGCGGCGAATAATGTCTTTCAGTGAGCAGGAGCAGAAAAAGTATTGCTGAATAAGACGAAGCTCTTTGCCGGCTTCAGTTTCGTCATTGGGGTACAGGACCTTCGATATTGTTTCGGCCTGCACGTTTTCCCGCTGGGCATCCACATAGCCTCCGGCATTAAACACGTCCCAGTTGAAGTAATCCGATGCTTCACTTTGCCACAGGCGCAGAACATTGACGGTTTTACCTTCGTAGCCGACCACCGGAATATCCCACGGCACGCCTTTCACGATAGAGCCAGGGTGCCATTCTTTCTGAATACCACCACTTTCGCCATACTTGGTTTCAACATACCCATAGAGAGACACTTCCTGAATAGACTCAGGCCGGCAAATTTCCCACGGGTTACCATAATCACGCCAGCTGTCAGGACGCTCTATCTGTGCGCCGCTTTTTATTTCCTGACGGAATAGGCCATGTTCATAATGAAGCCCATAACCGATAGCAGGTAACTCTTTGGTAGCCAGTGAATCGATAAAACATGCGGCAAGACGACCCAGACCACCATTGCCCAATGCCATATCCGGCTCTTCTTCCATGATATCAGTCAGTTCGACACCCAGCTCCTTCAAGGCGTCGCTGGCAACGTCAAACAAGCCAAGGTTCTGCATATTATTGGAAAGCAAACGTCCCATAAGGAACTCTGCAGAAAAGTAGTGCACGGCACGGGTATCATTCAGGTAGTGCGCCTTCTGTGTACGGCGCAAGCCTTCCAGTACCTGCTCCTGAATGGCCGCACAGGTTGCCTTCCACCAGGCGTGGTTGTTGGCTTTGTTCTCGTCAGTACCTAATGTGCAATGCAGGTGCTTAACCACAGCCGATTTGAAATCATTCTTGTCCAGCTTGCCAGCAGTGGCTGCCGGATTGACGGAAGTGTTCATATTGAGTCTCACTCTGTTATTTGCATCGGGGTGGCCATGCCACCCGCAAACTGTAATTAAATTACAATAAAATCGTCAGATATGAGAGCAATATAGCAGCGAAAGCCGCAGCCATGTGTAAAATAAATGTTAATTTTCATCATTTTTCGATGAAAACGTATGCAAAAACCCTAAAATTAACATCTTTTTTACAATATAATGCGTTAAGTACTGCTTATTTTATGATTTTAGCGACCAGGCTTTCGGCTTCACTGACAAGACTCTGTAAGTGGCTTTCACCCTTAAAGCTTTCCGCGTAGATTTTGTACACATCTTCTGTGCCTGAAGGACGGGCGGCAAACCAGCCATTCTCTGTTGAGACTTTCACGCCGCCAATACCGGCATTGTTGCCAGATGCCCGGGTCTCGACCTTTTCTATGGCCTCGCCGGCCAGCGATTTACTGCTTACCACATCAGGCTGCATTGCCGACAGCTTTTGCTTTTCCTCTAATGACGCGGCAACGTCGTTACGGGTATAGACAGGTTCGCCAAAGTCAGCGGTCAGCGCTTTGTAGTGCTCGCCTGGATCTTTACCGGTCACCGCGGTCATTTCGGCAGCCAGCAAACACATAATAAATCCGTCTTTGTCGGTGGCCCAGGTTTGGCCGTCTTTTTGCAAAAAGATACCACCTGCACTTTCCTCTCCGGCAAAGCCAATCTGACGGTTTGTGAGTCCGTCAACGAACCATTTAAAGCCTACCGGCATCTCGGCCAAATCACGCCCCAGCTTTCTCGCTACACGGTCAATCATGCTGCTGGAAACGAGTGTTTTGCCAATCTTAAGATCGGAGGGCCAGGCATCCCGATGGGTATACAGGTACTCAATGGCGACAGCCAGATAATGGTTCGGATTCATTAACCCTGCGCTTTTGCACACAATACCGTGGCGATCAAAATCAGGATCGTTTCCAAAAGCCAGGTCAAAATCGTCTTTCATTTCAATCAGACCAGCCATGGCATAGGGGGATGAGCAGTCCATTCGCAGTTTACCGTCTTTATCGCGGGTCATGAATGCAAATTGCGGGTCGATGCTGTCATTGACCACAGTAATGTTCAGCCCGTAACGCTTGGCAATACAGGCCCAGTAACCCACACCGGCACCGCCAAGGGGATCGGTACCCAGCGACAAGTTGGCATTTTTAATTGCCTGCATATCGACAACCTGCTCCAGATCTTCAATATACGGCATCATAAAGTCGTCTTGGGTAACATGGTCGCTCGCCATCGCCGCGCGCAACTCCATCCGCTTTACATCCTTATTATTCGCAGCGATTAATGCATTGGCCCGGGTCTGAATTTGCTGAGTAACTTCACTATCGGCCGGGCCGCCGTGCGGTGGATTGTACTTAAAGCCACCGTCCGAAGGAGGGTTATGCGATGGCGTAATGACTACACCATCGGCCAGCGTCTCAGGGTGCGTACGGTTGTGGCGAATAATAGTGCGTGAAATTACCGGGGTGGGTGTGTACCCACGGCTTTCGTTATCACTTTTCTGGATAACAACCTGAATCTGATTGGCCGCAAGCACTTCAATAGCCGTGCACATTGCAGGCTCTGATAAGGCGTGGGTATCCTTCCCGATATACAGTGGCCCGCTGATATTATTGTCATGGCGATACTCAACCAATGCCTGACATATGGCGGCAATATGCATATCGGTAAAGGTGGCATTACCTGATGTACCGCGGTGACCGGAGGTACCGAAGCTTACCGCCTCCGCAACATTATCTGCGTGCGGCTGATAGCTGTAGTACTGACTCACCAGCGCCGCGACATTTATGAGTTGCTCTTTTGACGCCGGTTTACCAGCCTGCGGATGTAGTGCCATAGTGTTCCTTTACCTCTTTAATTAGCCAAATTCTTATGCACGCCTTGCTTAACTTTCCGGTGCAAAGCGCGCCTGTACCTGCTTGCGTACTTCCTCAGCATAGCCCAATTGCTGCATGACCTGGTCCAGCATCGTAATTTTCTTGGCAGTATTATTATTGGTTACCACCCAGTATGGGCTGTCAGGGATCGATTTCGGGTTCGTACTGCTGCCGTTCTCCAGCAGCGCTGCTTTACTTGTTGCAAAATACGTACGGTTCTTACCGCGTATTTGTTCGACGCGATCAAAGCTTTCACCGTGCAATGCGTGCAGTGCCGACAGAATATACAGGAATTGATCAACCCGTTTTGTCAGCGCCGACAGGCGTTTTTCTGTTACCAGATCCAGAATGTCGTCACTGTCGATTTCGGCAGTTACTTCTGCAGGAGCGGCTTCTGCTACCGTCTCTGATTCTGTCTCGGACTGTGGAACTGACGCTGAGGCAGGTGTTTCAGGCAACAGCAAACGGCGTAAAATGTCTGATGCGCTTTCACCGATATGCTTAGTCTGACCGGCGATAAAGGCATACAAATCGTCATCTATAACAATGGTTTTCATAACTACTTCCTTTTTTGAACGCCCCATTATAGACAACCACTTGCCGTCACGCAGCACTAAATCCCGTCAATTGGCACAAAAATCCATCGCGAGTTCGGTATTGACGGTAATGCACTTTTCTCTGTCGATCCTATACTTGGGTATTAGTCGTATCACCTTTTACCACTACTTAGCTGGTAAAGTGGGTGACTTTCCCAACGTCTCAAAAAGGTAGTCGCAATGAGAACCGAGTTTCATGCTGTTGTTCGCGCCCTTTCTCAACGCGTTATTGGAAAGACAGAGCAGATTAAACTTGCTGTTACCTGTCTGTTGGCAAACGGCCATCTGCTCATTGAAGATCTCCCCGGAATGGGCAAGACCACACTCTCCCACTCTTTGGCAAACGCGTTTGGAATGGCTTTTGCGCGTGTTCAGTTCACGTCCGATTTACTCCCTTCAGATATGCTGGGTGTGAACATTTTTGATCAGGGCACACAGCGTTTTACCTTTCGTGAAGGCCCGATTTTCAATCAGTTGCTGCTGGCCGATGAAATCAACCGCGCTAGCCCAAAAACTCAAAGCGCGCTGCTTGAGGCCATGGAGGAAAATCAGGTCAGTATTGATGGGGTAACCTATCCGCTTCCGTCTCCGTTTTTCGTGATTGGTACACAAAATCCGGGTTATCAGTCGGGCACTTACCCGTTACCAGAGTCACAGCTGGACAGATTTTTGATGCGGATTTCACTGGGGTACCCCAACTGGGAGGCTGAAAAAGCCATGTTACAGGCCGGCAGCCAGCGCCAGCTTGATGCCACTGAGTCGCTGATTTCTGCAAAAAGCCTCGAGCAACATCAGCAGGCTGTAAGTCAGATCCACGCCAGCGATGCGGTACTGAACTATGTGCTTCGCTTGGTCACGCGCAGTCGCGAAGATAACCATTACCCAAACCCACTGTCTCCGCGAGCCACCAAGGCGCTGCTGCATTCAGCAAGAGCCTGGGCATATCTGCACGAAAGAGACTATGTTGTGCCCGAGGACGTACAGGCTGTATTTGTGGCGGTCGCCGAGCACCGGTTGAGAAGTAGTCGCAGCGATATGCAAAATGACGACGTGCTTAGCCAGAGCCTGCTCGATGACGTCGATCCTTTGGCAGCGTAAGTTACTATGCTGCAGTTTCGTCGCTGGCTAACCGCTCGCTGGCAGCGCTGGATTGATGTGCGAGTTCCCGCCGCCCGGCAACATGATTTAAACATGAAATCTGTGTTTATTTTTCCCACCCTGTTTGGATGGGGTTATCTGATCATGTGTGTCTGTCTGTTCTTACTCGGTACCAACTATCAGAACAATCTGATGCTGTTTTTATGCTATTTCCTGATTGCCCTGATGCTCGTCAACCTGTTTTTCAGTTACCAGAATTTTGCCAGCCTGCGCATTGTTGCTGATGATACCAGGCCGGTCTTTGCCGGCCAGCCAGCCACCCTGGTACTGGAATTAATGTCACAGTCCCCCGACAAGCCCGTCGCCAAAGGCCTTATTCACGCTCAGTGGCTATCTGACCCGACACAGGTTAGCGCCGATTTGGACGATGATCAGCACCAGCTTCGCTTGCCGTTTTTTACCGAAAGCAGGGGCATAACACCACTTCCGCGGGTAACACTTCACAGCAATTATCCACTGGGCCTGTTTCGTTGCTGGAGTCACCTCGACTTTAAGCAGACACTGGTGGTGTATCCTGCACTCATTGCCGCCCCCATTCATCTGGAGAGTGTCAGTGGCGAAGGCGATAATCAGACCGAGCAACCCGGTTATGATGACTTTTATGCCCTGAGAGAGTACGAACCTGGCGAACCTTTACACCGCGTAGCCTGGAAACATGTAGCCAAAGGCAGCGACTGGGTAAGTAAGGCATTCAGCCAACAACAAAGTGAGTCTGGCTATTTACAGCTACCTGTTACAGGCAACCTGGAAACGGCATTAAGCCAGCTTGCTTATCAGGTCGACAGTCTGTCGGATAAAGCCGTGCAATTCGGTCTGCGACTGCCCAATCAGAAAGTGCTTCCCGCCTCCGGTCCGGAGCACCGGCATGCCTGCTTAACACTACTGGCGGCCTATCCATCTGTGCAGAGTGCAACATGAGCACGCTCCGGCTTCCTATTGCGGGTCATAACGCCAGCCTAACCATTGCCATACTGTTTGCTCTGGTTACGCTAAGCCTGACAGCCCCGGTCATGCTGTGGGTGATGTTACTGGCAGGCTGTGCGGTGATGGTAAGGGTGGCCCTGTATGTTGGCTGGTATAACTCAGCACCAAGTCTGCGCACCATCAACCTGCTCGCGGTACTCTGCGCTATTGCCCTTGGTTGGTTTGGCATGGGCCTTGGCCTGCTGCTTTCTATGGTGAATTTGCTGGTCATGGCCTGTGCGCTTAAATTAATGATCATGACCAGGCGCAAAGACTTTCTTCAGCTTTTCACGGCGATGCTGTTCCTGATTGGTTGTGGCTTTATTTTCGCCCAGTCGATAGCGGCACTCAGCATTTATATGGTGTTGCTGGGGCTAGCGCTTCTGGCATTACTAAGCGCCTACGCTCCTTCGCTGGCGCTGCCCAGGCAGCTTCGGCTACTGGGCGTTATGTTTGTGCAGGCAGCCCCCATTGCAATCCTGCTGTTTCTGATCATGCCGCAATTACCCCCTTTATGGAAAATGCCTACGGCCAAAAGCACATCTACCGGCCTGTCAGAAACAGTGACCCCGGGAGATATTGCCAAACTCAGTAAATCGTCCGAACTGGCCTTTACCGTAAGCTTTGACGATACACTTCCAGCGGTGCGAGAGCGGTATTGGCGGGCGCTGACACTGGAAGCCTTTGACGGTAAAACCTGGTCCGTGAGTGAGATCCGACGTGAGCTGAACCTGCAACAGCGTCAACAGGGCAATGAGTTCTCGCCAGCCTTACAGGGCCCTTCTCTCGAATATCAGGTAATTGCTGAGCCGACTGGCCAGCGCTGGCTATACGGGATCGACATTGCCGTGCCGGCAAATAGCAGTCAGGCGCGTGCTATTTGGATGAGCTACAACTATCAGTTGCTCGCCGAGCAACCGGTGGTGAGTAAAAAGGCGTATCGAC
This sequence comes from uncultured Alteromonas sp., assembly GCA_964508695.1. Lineage (GTDB taxonomy): Bacteria > Pseudomonadota > Gammaproteobacteria > Enterobacterales > Alteromonadaceae > Alteromonas. Next base: position 1,994 of record CAZDUT010000092.1, on the reverse strand, counting down.
TCTTATCCTATCCCAAGGCGCCGTTGCTCAGTGCCAATGAACGCTTTGATAAAAGTCTTAATCTGCGCGTACCAGAGACGGGCAATCCCAGAACCACTGAACTGGCGACACGATTGCGCAAGCGTTATTCCAGCGACATGCAGTACGCCCAGGCGATAATGCAGCGCTTTGCCAATCCGGCGTATCGCTACACGCTGGAACCAGATCCTATGCAAACCGATCCGGTCGATATGTTTCTGTTCGAGAAGCAGGCCGGATTTTGTAGTCATTACGCGGGGGCCATGGCGTACCTGTTGCGCCTGGGTGATATTCCTGCCCGTCTGGTCACCGGCTATCACGGTGGCGAGGAAATTTCCTCCAATGTATTTACTGTCAGACAGTATGACGCCCACGCGTGGGTGGAGGCCTGGCTAGGCGACCAGGGATGGGTGCAGTTTGACCCAACCAGTGTTGTCGCCCCTGCCCGGCTGCAATACGGATTGCAGCGAGCACTGGAAGAAACCGGTGAATCTATCGAAGGCAGCGCTTTTGATGGCTTTTATCAGTCGTCGGGCTTTCAGGAGCTGCGACGCTTTTTCGCCAACCTGGACTTTCTGTGGAGTCGCTGGGTACTTGGGTTTGATGCGAGTACCCAACGCGAACTGTTCAAAAAGCTGCTCGGCGATTTATCGCCGCTAAAACTCTCCATTTTATTTCTCAGCGTCGTCGTTCTCATCGGCACGTTACTCGCGCTGTACTTTCTGCCGGCCTGGCGACGTGAACACCTCCCTGACCATCAGCGTTTATACTTAAGCGGTGTCGAAGCCGTAGCCGCCTACGCCGGTATAGCGCGTCAAAACCAGCCCGCAAACCATTACTTTGATCAGGTAGCAGATAAATTACCAGACAGTGCCAAAGATAACTTTCAGCGACTGACCAAGGCGTTTATTGAAGCCAGTTACCAGGAGCTGCCGTCTAAAGAGCGGGTCATCAGAATGAAGCATGCATTGCGCAGCTTAAAGTGCGTCCTGGCGAGGCAAAAGTCGTGACGTTATGCTGACTCGCGGTTGTATTCATTAGTCGGAAAAAGGCGGCACGTACCTGAGATAAGTAACAAAGTCTGCTCTGTTTTTCCTGCCCCTCCAGCCACCCAGGAAGATAAGCTCACTTTTCGTCAATAGCGCTTTTCGCTTCGCCTTACAGATCAGCAAACATGCGCGCCATTATCCGCTAGCCAGAACCAATGACAAACTTCGTTACATAATATCTTTACATAAAGACTTATATCTTTACATAAAGATAATATACTGTAAGTCATATCATCACGGTTTAGGATATATTTATGCGCAGCTGGTTGCTTTTGCTACTTCTTTTATTGGCTTCTCACATTTCATTCGCAGCATTACCATCTCCCTACGTCGACAAAATAGATCAACTTCTTAAGGCATATCATCAGGTTCATGGCTTCTCTGGCACCGTAAAGGTTGTGAAAAACGACACACCAATTTTTGAACAGAGTTATGGCCTGGCCAGTCGTGAATTCGGTATCGCCAATACGCCTCAGCACCGCATCTCTATAAACTCAATATCGAAAGTCTTTACCGCATTAAGCACCTTAGCATTGGTCGAGGATGGCCGCCTTGCATTGCATAAGCCGGTTTCTGAATATCTGCCAGATATTCAGTCAGAATGGGCAAATGAGGTAACCGCCCATCACTTGCTCTCGCACACCAGTGGCTTGCCAAGAGAGTCCGGTGTCCAGGCAAATTCAGACCTGTCACTCAAGGAACAGGTAAGCGCTTATGTTGCTAAGCAGACGTTACTGCATAAGCCTGGAGAACAATACGAATATTCCAACGCCGGAATGATTTTACTTGGTTACCTGATTGAAGAAGTCTCAGGACAGAGCTACCGGCAGCTCGTTGAAGAGAAAGTTATAACCCCCCTTGGACTGAAGGACACGGGCGTATATTCGGGCCGGAAGGTTGTCCCCAATCAGGCGACCCCTTACAAAA
>CAZDUT010000091.1:2747-11120 GCA_964508695.1 uncultured Alteromonas sp. | reverse complement strand
GGTATTTCTACCGCGCTGGTAACCACCGTACTGGGTCTGGTTGTCGCTATCCCTATGACGCTGCTGTACGCAATGCTCAATACACGTAGTAAGAACATTGTCTACATTCTGCAGGAGCAAGCGTCAGGCGTTATCGCAGAGCGCGCTGAGCGAGGCTAATTATGATCGAGTTTCTGGAAGCAATTCGCGATTTCACAGAAGCAGGTGGCCAGGTTCTGCTGGTCATCGGTCTGCTGATATTCGTCATGTGGCTTTTGATCCTCGAGCGTGCAATGTATCTGCTGATTTGGCACAAACAGGCTAAGAAAGACGCCATCAAGCGCTGGAAAGCGCGGGATGACCGTTCTTCCTGGCAAGCCGCACAAATCAGACAGAAAATGATTTCTCAGTTAACCATCAAGCTGAATGGCAGTATTCCTGTGATTCAGGCCCTGGTTGCCCTGTGTCCTTTGTTAGGCCTGATGGGTACCGTGACCGGCATGATTGAAGTGTTTGATGTCATGGCTATTTCCGGTTCGGGCAATGCCCGGTCAATGGCGGGCGGTGTGTCTAAAGCGACCATCCCGACCATGGCTGGCATGGTCGGAGCCCTGTCCGGTGTATTTGCCGCGACCTGGCTGAACCGCATGGTGAAATCTGAACGCACGCATCTTGAGGATGCATTGATTGTTAAACGTTAATGCGTAGCGCATTACGGTAAGGTAAAAGATTATGAAGCAGCACTTTCAAAACCTGATCGACGAGGAAGAAGCAAACATTGATATGACGCCGATGCTGGACGTTGTATTCATCATGTTGATTTTCTTCATTGTGACAGCCTCGTTTGTGAAAGAAGCGGGCATCGATGTAAACCGTCCTGAAGCGTCAACCGCCACCAAAAAGGATCGCGCCAACATTCTGGTGGCTATCTCAGGTGAGGGCGAAATTTGGATCAATAAGCGTCGGGTAGATGTGCGTGCCGTGCAGGCCAATATTGAGCGTCTGCACGCAGAGAACCCGCAGGGTACTGTGGTGATTCAGGCCGATAAGGAATCGAAAACCGATACCCTAATCAAGGTCATGGATGCCTCACGCGCCGCCGGCGTTTACGATGTCTCGATTGCAGCGCAAGAGCCATAAACTATGCCACGTTTTATTATTGCATTTGTTGTCTCGCTGGCGATTACGCTGGGGCTATTCTTTCTGATGCAGTCGCTGATTAAAATGGGCGGCAGCGCACTGACAGAGCCGCCCCAGGGTAGTGTTCTGGACTTTGTGCGGGTTAAGCAGGAAGAGCAGGTCGAGAAGAAAGATCGCAAACCGAAAAAGCCGCCTAAGCCGAAAGAGCCGCCACCGCAAATGGAGCAGCCGCAAATGGAGTCGGAAAGTCCTAATGCGGAAGGCTCGGGGATGGAGTTTAGTGCTGAGGCCGCAGGCGATGCAGCGCTTGAGGGCGGAATGGCCCTGGATTCGGGCGACGGTGAATACCTGCCAATCGTAAAAGTGGCACCGGCTTATCCTCGACGGGCGCAGCAGCGCGGCATTGAAGGGTTTGTTATTGTTGAGTTTACGGTTACCAAGCAGGGCGCTGTACGCGATCCTGTGGTGGTGGAAGCGAATCCACAGGGCATATTTGAGCAGGCTGCGATCGACGCTGTGCTGAAGTTTAAATACAAAGCACGCGTAGTGAATGGCGAGCCCACCGAAGTGTCGGGTGTGCAAAACCGTATCACTTTCCAGATTGACGGGTAACGGATATGAGATTGAGAAAAACGAACTCATTACTCACCGCTTTGGTGTTGTGTCTGTCGGTAGCCGCAGGCACGGCATCGACACTGCTGGTGGCCGGTCAGGCCGTCGCGCAGGAAACCAAAGCCAGTGATAAGAAAACCCGAAAAGTGCCAACGCTGCGCTCAACGGTGTACGAGCAGTTATCACGTGCGCAAAACGCTGCTGATAAGGAAGAGGATATTCCCAAAGCCATTGAGATCCTGGATGTGGTGAAAAGCAAAATGGACTCAATGAACAGTTACGAACGCGCCATGATGTATAACTTCTATGGTTTCATTTACTACGATGACGGGCAGTTTGATGAAGCCATTGCGGCATTCGAACAGGTGGTCGAGCAACAGCCGATCCCTCGCAAGTTCGAAATGACCACGCTGTTCTCGCTGGCGCAGATTTATCTGCAGCAGGGGAATTACGCCAAAACCATCGAGGCAGTGAAGCGCTGGGAAGACCTAAATGCCGGGGAGACCCCGGTCAAAGCCAAGGTGTTAAAAGCCCAGGCGTACTACCAGAACAAGCAGTATGAGGAAGCTCAGGCGCAGATTACTTCAGCGATTGAGCATCATGAGGCTGAAGGTATGTTGCCTAATGAGGGCTGGTTGATTCTGCAACGCGCGATTTATTATGAGCTCAAGCAGCCTGAAAAGGTTAAAGATGTGCTCGTTAAAATGGTGAAGTTGTTTAACGAGCCAAAGTACTGGATCCAGCTGGCGGGAATGTACGGTGAGCTTGGCGAAGAGCGCAAGCAACTGGCGATGATGGAAACCGCCTATCAGCAGGGCTTCATTGAAAGTGCCGGTGATATTTTTAACCTGGCGCAGCTTTATTACTATCATCGGGCACCCTATAAAGGGGCACTGTTGATGGAACAGGCCATTGAAGAGGGCACGCTGCCGGCGAATCTGCGCAACCTGAAATTCCTCGGCCAGAGCTGGTCGCTGGCGAAAGAACAGGGTAAGGCGATTCCGGTGATGATGCAGGCCGCTGAACTGTCAGACGATGGTCAGATGGATGCTCAGGTCGCGCAAATCCTGCTTAATGAACAGCGCTGGCAGGAAGCCATAGACGCCGCCAACCGGGCAATTGAAAAAGGTGGTTTGCGTAATCCGGGGATTGCCCACCTGATCAAAGGCATGGCGCTGTACAATACCGGGAAATATGCACTGGCGCTCAATGAGCTCGCAGAAGCTGAAAAGCATCAGCGTAGCCGCGCTATGGCCCAGCAGTGGAAGCAGTTCGTGCAAGACGAAAAAAGCGCTGCTGAGCAACTCGATACGTCGTTAAACGCAGGTTAACGCCAAACAAGCCACTACCGCCAGGTAGTGGCTTTTGTCTCTTATCGCCTTATTATTGCAGGTAGCCAGCTAGCCAGCTAGCCAGGTTGCCTGAACTGGGCCTCTTTCATCAGACGTTGCAGTCTCCTGCGCTGTTTTCTACACTGGTTATTCAGTCATCAGATAAGGATGTCTTATGAAGTTACGAGCAGGTCTGGCGCTACTCACAAGCGCCTCTTTTTTTGCGTTCTCGCAATCCCCCACTTTTTCCGACGTTTATCGCGACTTCCAGAGCGCCGTTGAAAGCGAACAAATGGATGAAGCGTTGCGGTTGGCTGAGCAGGCCCAGGCACTGGGCGAAGACAAATTCGGTAAAAACAGTGAGCAGGCCAGGATGCTGGCGTTCACCTACGCCAATATGCAAATTATCAACGGCCATACGGCAGGCGGTTTAAACGGGTATGAAGACATTGAAGCTTATTACCGCAGGACCTATGGCGAGTCATCGTTGCAATACATGGAGATGCTGCTGATATTTGTGGAAACGCTCCGCGACAATATCGACTTCCACGAGACCAGTGAGCGTAATCGCATGCAACTGTACCTTCGCGACCTGTTGCGCGGCCTTCCGGCCATTGATGCTGAGCAAAAGGCGCTGGCCCCCTTGTACGCCCGCACTTCCACGCTAATCGCACGCGCGAATACTATTCCGGTTCGGGGTGAGTCGTTGGTTGAGTTTATGGACAAGGCGCTGACCATTGTTTCAGCGGAATATGGGCAGGGCGATTTGCGCACAGTAGAGACCCTGTACGCAAATGGTCTGGCCAAACAGGCGGACCGTCGACGCGAAGAAGCAATTGCCCACTTCGGGCGGGTGATCGCTGTGCTTAAAGATAAAAATGCCTTTACGCATCCCTACGCGTTATCGGCGCACGCAAAGCTGGTGTCACTGTACGAGAGCAATGGAGTGTCTGGCAAAGCCACTGAACACTGTCTCGCCATAGGCAAAATGACCCCCTGGGATCCGGAGCAGGAGGCGACGCCACTGTACCGGCAACCACCTGAATTCCCGGCGTTTGCCGCCCGTAATCGCCAGGAGGGCAGTGCCAGGTTACGCTTTGATATTGATGCGCAGGGATTTGTAAAAAACATAGAGGTTGTTGAGGTTACCGGCAGCAGCCAGTTTGGCCATGCCGCCGAAACGGCGCTGGCGCACTGGCGCTATGCTCCAAGGTTTGAAAAAGGACAGGCTGTTGTCGCTACCGGTAATGAAGTGAAGCTTGAATTTAACCTGGAATGACGCGGACAAAGGCCAGGCTCGCCGGTTAACCCAGCGATACTCGCTCCCTGAGCGCTCAGTATTCAGGGAGCTGTAACGCCTTGCCTCACGTCTGCGTGCTACTCGCGCAATGAGCGGCGTAATATTTTACCCACTGTGGACTTGGGCAGTTCATCCATCACCGTAATGCTGCGTGGGAGTTTATAACCGGTCAGCGATTCGCGACAGTGGGCCATCAGTTCGTCTTCATCGACCGGTTCACTGACGGTGATAAATGCGCATACCTGCTCACCCGTGCGCTCATCTGGTTTACCCACCACGGCGGCTTCCATGACTTTCGGGTGAGAGCTCAGTACTTCCTCTACTTCATTGGGATACACGTTGAAACCGGACACCAGGATCATATCTTTTAACCGGTCGACGATTTTAATCGCTCCTGATGCGGTGCGAACCCCGATGTCGCCGGTTTTGAAAAAGCCATCGTCGGTCATGACTTTTTGGGTTTCGTCATCACGCTGCCAGTAGCCCAGCATCACCTGGGGGCCGCGTGCAGCAATCTGACCCGGCTCATCCCCCTCTACCGGCTTGTCATGGCTGTCCAGCAGGCGTATTTCGGTTTCATCCAGTGGTGGCCCCACTGTACCAATTTCTTCGTTGCCCGGATGATTGAAACATAGCACCGGAGCGGTCTCTGAGAGGCCATAGCCTTCGGTGATCATACAGCCGGTAACGTCTTTCCAGATATTCACCGCCGCCTGGGTCAGTGCGGTACCGCCTGACAGCGTAAGGTGCAGGTTTGAAAAGTCGAGTTTGGCAAAATCGGGATGACGTCCAAGGCCGACAAACAGCGTGTTGATACCGGCAAACGTGGTAAACGCATGGTCTTTTAACGTGCCGACAAAGCCGTCGATATCGCGGGGATTCGGGATAAGCACGGTATGTGCGCCCTTGGCAAAAAACGCCACCATGCATACGGTAAAGGCATAAATGTGATAAAGCGGCAGCGGACAAATCACGACTTCCTGACCGTCCCGGAAGTTAGCCCCAAGACGCCCCAGGGTTTGCAGACTATTGGCCAAAACATTGCGATGACTTAATGCCGCCCCCTTTGACAGGCCCGTTGTGCCGCCCGTGTACTGAAGCATACATAACGCATCAAGATCACCGTCGGGGCGGTCTGGCAGCGTCTGATTGACAAAGCGCGACAGCACCTGGCTCAGGGCCAGCGCATTGTCGCGATTTGGCGCAGTCTTCGCATCGAGTAATTCGGTCGCGGTGGTGGTGATCACGGTTTTGATTGCGGTGTCGTCCTTCACCGCTTCAAACTTAGGCATTAAATCATCAAGAATGACCAGAGCCACCGCTCCGCTGTCTGAAAACTGATGGCGCATTTCCCGCTCGGTATACAGCGGGTTAGTGTTAACCACGACAAGGCCGGCACGCAAAGCACCATAAACCACAATGGGGTTTTGAATCAGGTTGGGAAGCTGGATCGCCACACGATCACCCGGGCTGAGCCCGGCCTCTTCGCGAAAGTACACCGCTACCGCACGGGAGTGACGTTCAATATCGTCGTAACGTAAGGTTTGGCCTAAAGCTGTATAGGCGGGTTTGTCACTGAATTGGCTAAAAACGGTCTCTATGTAGTCAGCAATTGAGCTGACATTATCCGGATAGTGCAGTGTACCCATTGTTTCTCAACTTTTAGGCGGGTCAATGGATTAACATTAACAAAGGTGTTGAAATTTTCACACTGCGTTTACATGAATGTTTGTTTATTCATGCCGATGATGCGCATTACCTGCCAGACTGAAGGTGAAGCCGCCAATCAGCCCTGCAAGGCACTGAAGCGCAATTCCTGTGGCTGAGCGTGCACCGGCAATGAGGGTAATCTGCATGATAGGTTGCATGGCAAGCAACATGACCAGCATCGCAAGCGCGCCGGCCATCATGTAAAGGGTGGCCGAAAATGCCCGGGACTGGTGCTGTACCAACCAGGTCGTTACCAGCATGGCAATAAGCATCGCCGCGGCGATCGCACTCCCGTATGCCGGCAGCAATCCCCAGAGATCATAGGCTGTCATGGCTAGCCACTGGCTGAAGGGCACGTTCACATCTATTTGCACTAGCCCTATCAGCACCATCTGGCTGTGCAGAATACTGGCCAGGCAGTAGGTGACGGCCCAACAAGGTATAAAACGTTTTAAAAATCTCAGTATGGTAGTCACGATGGCTCTCCCTGTTCGCCTCATCGTCAGTTTTTCATGCTAAGGTGAATTAACGCAAATTAACAGGAGCACTGATGATCAAACGCCAATGGTTACTGCTGATCCTTTTACTCGTGTCACCATGGGCAAATGCCGATACCGGTGATAATAAGGCCATTGCCATCACAACGCTCGCCAGCAAGCTGAATAACCCCTGGACCGTGGTCACCTTGCCTGATGGGGCTTACCTGATTACCGAGCGCTCCGGGGCAATCGTCACAGTACGCGAGGGCAAGACAGTCCGTCAGAAATTAGCGATACCGAATTTATATGTAGCTGGGCAGGGCGGGTTGCTGGACCTTGCGCTGACACAGGACTTTCGGCTCTCCGGTAAAGTGTTGCTGACTTATGTCACGGGCAGTGCGGATAATAATACGCTGGTCGTGGCCGGTGCCGTGCTGCAGGAAGAGGGCAGGTTAACCCGGCCTCAGCCGCTGTTTGAGATTAAACCGACGCGCGATACGCCAGTGCATTATGGTGGGCGACTGACCGTGCTTAATGACGGCACCTGGCTGGTGACATCGGGAGACGGGTTTGATTACCGTGAACAAGCCCAGGTACTGACCTCGCAAATGGGAAAAATTCTACGCTTTCGCGAAGACGGCAACGCGCCGGCGGATAATCCCTTTGAAAATGCGCCTTATGTTTATTCGCTCGGCCACCGTAATCCTCAGGCTATTCTGACCGATCAGCGCGGGCGCATCATTTCCCATGAACATGGTCCTGACGGGGGGGATGAAATTAACCTTATCAGGGCAGGCAACAACTACGGCTGGCCGGTGGTTACCCGAGGCCTGGACTACAGTGGTGCGAAAATATCGCCGTATACACAATACTCCGGTATGACCGACCCGGTGGTTAACTGGACCCCTTCTATTGCCCCCTCCGGCATGGCGCTGTATACGGCAGAGCTATTCCCGGCGCTAAGCAATAACCTGCTTGTCAGTACATTGAAAGCGCAACGCTTACTGGCGGTCGACCTGAGTGCAACACCACCAGTGCAACGCTATATTTTTCCTGAGATTACTACGCGGCTACGCGATGTCAGCGTGACGCAGGATGGCGCCATATTGGTGCTCACTGACGGGGAAAGTGCTGAGTTACTCAAAGTGGCGCCCGCCAGATAAACGCGGGCACGTCAAAGGGAACGCGGAGGTAAGGTGATGATTCGATACTACGGCATGGCCCTTTCGTCCCTGGTGTTGCTTACTGCATGCCGTTTACATCCCATTGATGATGGCAACCGCCCTGACGTACTCGTCATAAATAAGCATGCGTATGCAGAAAGGCTTGAGGGTTTCTGGCTAGGCCAGAGTATTGCTAACTGGACCGGCCTGGTCACTGAAATGGATAAAATTGGGGGGGAGGGACCCCACGGTGAGTTCTATACCCGCGATGACTGGGGGAAGCCCGATGAGCCGAGCATCTGGGGCGCAGGTGTGCCCAGTGATTTGTCGGCAACAATCGACTGGGTGTTTGAAGATGAGCGTGGCCATTGGGGGGCCGATGACGATACTGACATAGAATATCTGTACCAGTACCTGCTCAATCAGCATAACACTGTCTACCTTACCCCCCTGCAGATCCAACAAGGCTGGCTAACGCACATTTACAGCGATGCCACGACCCCGTTTACCAACGAGAAAGGGAAGAAAGAAAATTTTCTCTGGGTATCCAATCAACGCGCCTTCGACCTGATGCAGCAGGGCATTTTGCCGCCAGACACCTCGGACCCGGTCAGGAACCCTCATTACGATATGATCGACGCCCAGCTGACCACGGAGAT
>CAZDUT010000091.1:0-2737 GCA_964508695.1 uncultured Alteromonas sp. | reverse complement strand
GATATTGCGCTTAACATGGCGGCGCTGCCTATACGGACGGTTGCCCGTGAAAATGCACAGTGGGCGGCAGAGTTTTATGTTGTGATGTACAGTCTGGCCGCTACCTTAAACGCTGATAACGTGGACAAAAACAGTATCAGAGCGATGGCCGATAGGGCACGACAGCACCTTCCTGACAATTCTTATGTCGCAAAAATGTATGATTTTGTTGCACAGAAATATGACCAGGGGGTGAGTTGGGAGGCGACCCGGGATGCGGTTTACCAGCGCTATCAGGTTAAGCAGGAGGATGGCTACGATATGTCATCGCGCAAGCTGTACTGCAATGGTTGCTTTGCGTCAGGGATTAATTTCGCTGCCAGTATGATAAGCCTGCTGTATGGTGAGGGTGACTATCAGCAAACAGTAAAAATTGCGGTGCTGACAGGCTGGGATTCGGACAATCCGGCTGCAACCTGGGGCGGCTTACTGGGCTTTATCTATGGTCGGTCGTCGCTGGAGGCCCAGTTTAACCGTACCTTTTCGTCTACTTTTAATATTCACCGTACGCGCGGTAACTTTCCGAATAATGGCCTGGATAACTTTGAGCGCATGGCCGAAGCAGGTGTGACGATTACCGAGAGGGCACTGAACACCATACCCGGCGTCAAGATTAACGATCTACACTGGCAGATTCCGCTGCGTGCTACGCCTGTTCTGCCCTCTTCCGTACACCACGTCAGTGACAATAGCGCTACTGAATAGCGGCTATAAACCACAGAAACAGCATTAAAATTTAAATTTATGCGCTTAGCCGTTATAATTCCGCCGATTTATCAGTCATGACCTGTCGCAAGACCGTTTTTATGCCAATAAGACAGGATTAACCAAGAGGAAGAGATCGTGTTACAAGATTATCGCAAACACGTAGAAGAACGTGCGGCTGAGGGTATCCCGCCAAAGGCGCTGAACCCGGAACAGGTAGCCAGTCTGGTTGAACTTCTGAAAAACCCGCCTGCTGGCGAAGAAGAATATCTGCTGGAGCTTATTTCTGAGCGCGTTCCTCCTGGTGTAGATGAAGCCGCTTACGTAAAAGCCGGTTACTTAAGTGCCATTGCCAAAGGCGAAGAGAAAAGCGATCTGATTTCACGGGAAAAAGCCGTGGAATTGCTGGGGAATATGCACGGCGGTTACAACATTGCCACCATGGTAGACCTGCTGGACGATGACGCGCTGGCGCCACTGGCAGCCAAAGAGCTTAAGCACACACTGCTGATGTTTGATGCATTCCACGATGTTGAAGAAAAGCACAAAGCCGGCAACAGCCACGCCACTGACATCATCAAGTCATGGGCCGAAGGTGAATGGTTCACTTCTCGTAAGAAGATGGACGAGAAGATGACCTACACCGTGTTCAAGGTAACCGGTGAAACCAATACCGATGATCTGTCACCTGCACCGGATGCCTGGTCACGCCCTGACATTCCTCTGCACGCCCGCGCCATGTACAAAATGGAACGTGACGGTCTGAAGCCTGAGGTAAATGGCGAAGTTGGCCCAATGTCACAAATCGAAGAAGTGAAAAGTAAAGGTCACCCTGTTGCCTTCGTTGGTGACGTAGTGGGTACCGGCTCTTCACGTAAGTCTGCGACGAACTCTGTGTTGTGGTTCTTTGGTGAAGATTTGCCAGGCGTACCTAACAAACGTGGTGGCGGTGTCTGTATCGGCGGTAAAGTGGCCCCAATCTTTTTCAACACCATGGAAGATGCTGGTGCGCTGGTCTTTGAAGCCGACGTAGAAAAAATGAACATGGGTGATGTTATCGACATCTACCCGTTCGACGGTAAGATCACCAACCATGAGACCGGCGAAGTGCTGGCTGAGTACAGCTACAAGTCAAAAGTGATTTTGGATGAAGTACGTGCCGGTGGCCGCATTAACCTGATCATCGGTCGCGGTCTCACTGACAAAGCCCGGGAAGCCCTGGGTATGGGCCCGACGGATCTGTTCCGTACGCCTGAACAACCGAAAGACAGCGGCAAAGGTTTTACGCTGGCGCAGAAAATGGTGGGCAAAGCCTGCGGTATGGACGGGGTACGTCCGGGCACCTATGTTGAGCCGAAAATGACGACGGTTGGGTCACAGGATACCACCGGCCCAATGACCCGTGATGAACTGAAAGATCTGGCGTGCCTGGGCTTTACTGCCGATTTGACCATGCAATCGTTCTGTCACACCGCGGCTTATCCGAAGCCGGTGGATATTGAAACTCAGCATACCCTGCCAGACTTCATCATGAACCGCGGCGGTGTGAGCCTGCGTCCAGGTGACGGTATCATCCATAGCTGGCTGAACCGCATGTTGTTGCCTGATACAGTAGGTACCGGCGGCGACTCGCACACCCGCTTCCCTCTGGGTATTTCATTCCCTGCAGGCTCGGGCCTGGTGGCTTTCGCTGCAGCAACCGGTGTGATGCCGCTGGATATGCCAGAGTCAATTCTGGTGCGCTTTAAAGGTAAGCGTCAGCCGGGTATCACTCTGCGTGACCTGGTACACGCGATCCCGCTTTACGGCATCAAGCAAGGTCTGCTGACGGTTGAGAAGAAAGGCAAAATAAATGCTTTCTCTGGCCGTGTACTGGAAATCGAAGGACTGGAAGACTTAACCGTTGAACAGGCATTCGAACTGTCTGACGCCTCTGCAGAGCGTTCCGCTGCCGGTTGTACTATAAACCTGTCTGAAGAGTCGATTGCTGAAT
>CAZDUT010000090.1:0-11246 GCA_964508695.1 uncultured Alteromonas sp. | reverse complement strand
CAGAAAACTGATGCTTAATTCATTAGCGCAATTGATACTACTGATACAACAAATAGTGTGTGTATGCGCACGCATACGTTATGATAAAAATGCATACGTATGCATAACGTAAAGTAATGATTACGATCAACTCATAAGCAGCGTGAATGCAGGGTAGCGCGAAAGGATATTGAATGAACCCTATAATATATTGATTATATTATGTATATTTTTTTAAAAAGAAAGGCCGCTCAGCGTAGAAATATGTTGATGAACTTAAACACTTTCATTCCCAAGGGTTATATCACTAGCGTTATTATGTATAAAAAAGCGTCATGACACACATGTATCTGAGGGCAGGCCGCCGTCACATTCCAACAGATGAGGGGTAAGGGAACTGCCAGATGTGCGACAGTCCGCAAAGCATAAAATATCTCTGTCGGTACGGTTCCCCTAAACCAGACAGCCATGTATCGCTCTCTGGGCTTTCCGACATCCTGTCAACAGACCTAGCTTTGGCGTTGCCGCACAATTTCATAAAGGCAGACACCAGTAGCTACCGATACGTTCAGACTTGAGACACTCCCCGCCATAGGCAACTTGACCAGCTGGTCGCAATGTTCGCGGGTCAGGCGGCGCATGCCTTTTCCTTCGGCTCCCATCACTAGAGCGGTCGGGCCTGACAAATCAATGTCGTAGAGGGTTTGATCCGTCTCGCCGGCCGTACCAATAACCCATATGCCTTTGTCTTTCAGGTGTTTGAGCGTACGCGCCAAATTGGTCACCTGAATGAGCGGCATCACCTCAGCCGCGCCACACGCTACCTTGCGTACTGTCGGTGTCAGACTGGCTGATTTATCTTTCGGAACCACCACTGCATGAACCCCCGCCCCGTCGGCAGTGCGCAGACAGGCGCCGAGGTTGTGCGGGTCGGTCACACCGTCGAGAATTAAAAGAAAGGGCTGGTCGGCATGACTTAAGATGTCATCAAGATCGCTTTCATCAAGAATACGCGCTGGCTTTGCACGGGCGACAACGCCCTGATGCTGTTGCCCGCCGACCTTATCGTCCAGTACTTTGCGCTGACAGAACTGCAGGCTGATACCAAAGCGGCGGGCCTGATTCACAATGTCCGCAAGCCGTTCATCATTACGGCCTTTTAGCACCATGATCTCGATAATCCGCCCGGGTTCTTTTTCCAGTACCGACTGCATCGCATGCAACCCGTACAGCCACTCATGCTGTGCCATTACTTACCTCGTTTACCTTTCGCCGGAGCGTTCTTTTTATTGCCTTTTCTGGCAGATTTTGCGCCTTTTTCAGCGGGCTTACGGCCTGAGTTTTTAGCACTGCCTTTTTTCGCTGATGCCGCTTTTTTTACCGGCACCTTTTTACCGCCCTTACCTTTCAGCGTCTGCCCGTCGATCACCAGGTCAATCTTGCGATCATCCAGGTTTACGGCAGCAACCTTCACTTTCACCGCATCACCCAGACGGAACTGACGGGCGCCTGATTCGCCGGCAAGCGTTTGCTTCACTTCGTCAAAACGATAGAAATCATCATCCAGCGAGGTTATATGCACTAATCCGTCGATGTGATACTCGGTCAAACGCACAAACAAGCCAAAGCCGGTGACAGAGCTAACGACTCCGTCAAAGGTGTCACCCACGTGATCCTGCATGAATTCGCATTTAAGCCAGTCGGCGACGTCACGGGTAGCATCGTCAGCGCGACGTTCGGTCATCGAACACTGCTCACCCAGCGTGTCAATTTCGTCCGGCGTGTAGACTTTCGCGCCACTCACTGCCTTTTTGCCCTGCTGTTTGGCAATGATCCCTTTAATTGCGCGATGAACAACAAGGTCCGGGTAGCGACGTATGGGCGAAGTGAAATGCGCGTAGGCGTCCAGGGCCAGACCAAAGTGGCCAATATTGTCACCGTCATAAACCGCCTGCTTCATCGAGCGCAACAGCATGGTCTGTATGAGTTCTTCGTCGGGACGCTGGCGGGTTTTATTCACCACATCAGTAAAGTCGGCCGGCGTTGCCTCATCGGTAATGCGGTGTGGCACACCTATTTCGCTTAAATAGCTGGTGAAGCTGGTCAGCCGGTCTGCATCCGGTTTGTCGTGGACGCGATAAAGGGCAGGCGCCTCATGCTGTTCCAGGTACAGTGCAGCGCTGACATTGGCCATGATCATGCACTCTTCAATCAGCTTGTGCGCGTCATTGCGCTCTACCGGCACAATGTTTTCTATTTTGCGCTGCGCGTTAAAGACAAACTTGCTTTCCTGGGTTTCAAACTCAATGGCGCCGCGGTGTTGACGGGCTTTTTTGAGTGCACGGTATAAGTCATGAAGATTGCGAAGATGCGGTACGTGGTCGGCATAGCGCTCATACAACTCTTTGTCGCCCTGAAGAATTTGCCAGACTTTGGTGTAGGTCAGTCTGGCGTGCGAGTTCATGACCGCTTCGTAGAACTGATAATCTTCCAGCTTACCCTGCGGCGAAATCGTCATCTCACATACCATGCACAGTCTGTCGACTTCGGGGTTTAATGAGCACAGACCATTTGACAACACTTCCGGCAACATAGGGATAACCTGTGCAGGAAAATATACCGAGTTACCACGGTTCTGCGCTTCGTCATCAAGCGCCGTGCCAGGGCGCACGTAGTGACTGACATCGGCAATTGCCACCCACAGCTGCCAGCCACCGTCGTCCAGCGGTTCGCAAAATACGGCATCATCAAAGTCGCGGGCATCTTCCCCGTCAATCGTCACCAGCGGTAGCTGACGCAAGTCGATACGTCCCTGCTTGGCATCTTCAGGCACGGCCTCATCGAGTTTATCAACCTGCCGACTGACACCATCGGGCCACTTGTGTGGAATATCGAAGGTGCGCAGTGCCATTTCAATTTCCATCCCAGGCGCCATATGCTCGCCAAGAACTTCGACAATTTTGCCCACCGGGCTGATACGTTTACGCGGGCGTTGGGTCATTTCAACAACCACGACCTGTCCCATTCGCGCACCCTGCGTATGTTCTGGCGGAATAACAATTTCGTGCTGCAGACGGCTGTCATCCGGGATCACAACACCCAGGCCATGCTCGACAAAATAGCGCCCGACAATAGGCTCACTTCTGGGCTCGACAACCCGATTAATAAAGGCTTCGCGGCGGCCCCGGCGGTCGGTGCCGCTTTCCCGGGCTTCGACAATATCGTCATGCAGGAAAAACTGCATTTGTCCGCCACTGATGTACAAATCACCACTGCGGTCATCCGGACGCAGAAAACCAAACCCGTCGCGATGGCCGATAATGCGCCCGCGAATGAGTTTTTCCTGATCCTGAATTTGATATTTTTTCTGGCGCGTGAACTGAATTTGCCCTTCCCGCTCCATCGCCCGAAGCCTGCGCTGTATGCCTATTCGACTCTCTTCATCAGCGGCATTCACTGCCGTACAGATCTCCAGAAATGTCATAGGCTGCTTACTTGCCTCAAGCACACTGAGCAAGTATTCCCGACTGGCTACGGGGTTTTCGTACTTTTCTTTCTCTCGCTCAAAATGGGGGTCGTCGCTCATGCCGTTAATTATCTTCCTGTACTGGTGAGTGGCTATATGACCAATCGGCATTGCCATGCATGGGGATTGGTCAATACGGTGCGAAACTGCGGCAAGTATAACAGTTATTAATCCAGGCAGGGCGTGCCTGCGTTAATAAAGTATTGGAGCCGGGCAGGTAGAAACCTGTCTATATTCAATAGCATTACGCACTTAAACTGATATCTGTTACATTCATACGACTGTACTAAAAGGACCAGCAATATGAAATTTCGTTTACTCGCACTGACATTTCTTTCTGTAGCAGGCCTGAGCGCCTGTAATACGCATAACACGACAATGTGCACCGACGCCCCGCAAAGTGACTGGCAGGACGCTGATGCTTTCCAGTCCTCCCTGCTTGATCAGGGATACGAAATAAATGAGTTTAAGGTCACCGACGGTAACTGCTACGAAATTTATGGGTTCGATGCACAGGACAATAAAGTTGAAATTTACTTTAACCCTGTCGACGGCAGCATCGTGAAGCAAGAGTCACACTAATGCCTGCCCGCAGCCAGCGTCATATCTGGGATTGGCCTATACGGGTGTGCCACTGGCTGTTTGTCATTGGATTTACACTGAACTATTTCGTCCTCGAGGCAGGACGTACCGCTCATGAAATTACCGGTTACGTGGTGGTTGCGCTGGTTATGTTGCGCCTCTGGTGGGGACTGGTAAAGCCCGGGTATGGCAACTTTCGCCACTTCCACTTATCCCGCGAGGCGATTAAGACCCATGTCCAGCATTTACGTAAGCGCCATATTCCAGCAGATACAGGGCACAATCCGCTGGGGTGGCTGTTTATTTTTGCCGCCTTTTCGCTCTTTGTGGTCTCAGGGGTGACAGGTTTTATGATGGAAGAAGTGGATTCGCTTTTCGGTAATCCGTTGCTAGAACAAATCCACGCGCTTGCCGCAGACACCTTATTGGTGCTGGCTGCAATACACATTGCTGCAGTGCTGTTTACTCAGTGGCGGGGACGAATTGCCCTTATCAAACCAATGATCACCGGCAAGCGCTAATACACCGGCACGGCTAACTGTCCGCCGGCCGTCTGGCGGCACGCACCGCTTTGGGGTGCATCAGCGTGCCTAACTGCTCAAGGTAGGACGCTATTTGGGCATGCTTTTGTTTATCAGCGGTCACGGCGTTATATAACCAGTGATAGGCGTCTTCATAGTCGTACGGGCTACCGTAACCGTTGATGAACAACTCTGCCAGTTGCATTTGTGCTTTAAGGTTTCCCAGTGCGGCCGCCTCACGCAAATAAATCACGGCACGCGCCCTATCCTGCTGAACCAGCGTGCCCCTAGCATAATAGCGTCCCAGTTGCTCAAGTGCCGCGGGCAATCCCTGACTCGCCGCATCTTCCATAAAGCGAATGCCACGTGCCGGACTGGCGTCGACACACACACCCCAGGCCAGCATGTCTCCCCACAGATACTGGTACGCCGGTACGGTCAGCACTTCGGCCCTGGCTTCAATGTCCTGCACCAGTTGGCAGCGATCTGCCACAACCCGTTCCAGGTGGGTATTTTCATTGATCAGACCGATCAACTCATCCTGGCTGTACAGCTGTACGGCGCGGATCTCTGTGCTGCTATTTTGTTGCGCTAAAACCTCGGGCACGGCAACCGCCAGGGTCAGCGCGACAACGGTGAGAAAAGAAATAACTGCTCGCATAACCAAAACACTATTAATGAACCAACAAAGACAGTATCGGCCTTTGCACATAAACCTTGAGTCGCTTTGCGCGAGACTATGCGTTAAGCAAGGGCGTTTTGGTAAGTGCTAACGCTATTTTCCGCAACGCCTGCCTGCCACCAGCGCGTCAGCGCTCGTCCGGTGGCGCAAAGGGTACTTATGTGTTTTTTAGTTAAGTTTCATCAGCAGCGCATCCTGAATGCGTCTGGCATGCTCCGCGATATCCAGTCCAAGATCGGTAAGATAGCCACCGTCAGGCTGAGTGATCACGCCTTTGGCATACAGTCGTGACGCAGCATCGACGATTGACTGACTGGCATCATGATGAATTTTCAGCCCCTGCATCAGGCTTTCGCGGGGAAAACGTAGAATTAAATTTAGTTCTTCGGTTAACTCAGGATCAAATACGTTCATATATTCACTCTATTTTTGTGTACGTGCCCTTAAACAGGGTATCCCACCCCGATTTATCCGGCGACTTTACCTGCCAGTGCTGCGTTACCGTTCCATTTTCGTTGGGAGTCCAGGCAATCTGATGCAACACGGATTGCCCCTTGTCATCCAGCGTTGCACCACTGAGCACCATCCGCTCAGCGACCACCTGACCTTCCAGTTGCAGACGCAAACCTGACTTATCTCCCCAGGTTTGATGCCACTTACCGGTCGTCCGGTCATACATGCTCAGACTACTGCCGTATGGCCCCTGCAGATTGCTGTAATGCTCAGTCAGCACACAGCCATCGTAGACCTTTTTTATCTGGTTTGTCCCGGCTTTTTTACCGTCAGGGTTACGCACTTCCCAGTGACCCAGCCAGAAATTAAATTGCTGGTAGGCCTCGCCTACACAGGGGGCACCTGCGGCATACGTAGTAAGGGGCAGAAACAATAAGAAAAAAGGAAGAACTATGGAGGTCAGGAATTTCATAAGTGACTGATCGGTCATACTTCATAAATGATATACTGATGACCAAAGAGTAGTCTGTGGGCCACACCTGTTCAAATGAAATATAACGATTTACGTGACTTTATTGAAAAGCTGGAAGCCAGAGGTGAGTTAAAGCGCATCTCACAACCAATCAGCACCGATTTGGAAATTACCGAAATTGCTGACCGCACATTGCGCGCGGGCGGACCGGCTTTACTGTTTGAAAACCCCAAAGGGTACGATATTCCGGTACTGGCTAACTTGTTTGGTACGCCTGAAAGAGTGGCCATGGGCATGGGTCAGGATTCAGTATCGGCGCTTCGCGAAGTCGGCAAACTGCTGGCTTACCTGAAAGAGCCCGAGCCCCCCAAAGGCATTAAGGATTTGTGGGACAAGCTGCCGGTGTTTAAGCAGGTCTTGAATATGCCCGCCAAAGTGTTGAAAAAAGCGCCCTGCCAGGAAGTCATCATGTCCGGTGACGAGGTCGATCTGACGCAACTGCCTATTCAGCGCTGCTGGCCGGGCGACGCGGCACCGTTGGTTACCTGGGGGCTCACCGTTACCCGCGGCCCCCACAAGAAGCGCCAGAATCTGGGCATTTACCGGCAACAATTGTTGGGCAAAAACAAACTGATCATGCGCTGGTTGTCGCATCGCGGCGGCGCTCTGGACTTTAAGGAATGGTGTGAAACCAATCCGGGTGAGCCGTACCCGGTATCTGTGGCACTGGGCGCTGACCCCGCGACGATCCTGGGCGCCGTCACGCCGGTTCCCGACACCCTGTCAGAGTACGCGTTTGCCGGTTTGCTGCGGGGCGAAAAGACAGAAGTCGTGAAGTCTGTGAGTAACGACTTGCAGGTTCCGGCCAGTGCCGAAATTGTCCTTGAGGGTTACATTGCGCAAAATGAAACGGCGCCTGAGGGACCTTATGGTGATCATACCGGTTACTACAACGAGGTGGACGACTTCCCTGTCTTTACGGTGACGCATGTTACGCACCGAAAGAACCCCATTTATCATTCCACGCACACCGGCCGGCCGCCGGATGAGCCCGCTATTCTTGGTGTGGCCTTAAACGAAGTGTTTGTGCCTATTCTGCAAAAACAGTTTCCGGAAATTACTGACTTTTACCTGCCGCCGGAAGGCTGTTCCTACCGCATGGCCGTAGTGACTATGAAGAAACAGTACCCGGGTCACGCCAAACGGGTAATGATGGGGGTGTGGTCGTTTCTGCGGCAGTTTATGTACACCAAGTTTGTGGTGGTATGTGACGATGACGTCAACGCCCGGGACTGGAACGATGTTATCTGGGCGATAACTACCCGTATGGATCCGGCCCGCGATACCGTCATGGTTGAAAACACGCCTATCGACTATCTTGACTTTGCCTCGCCAGTATCCGGCCTGGGGTCAAAAATGGGGATGGACGCGACCAATAAGCTACCCGGCGAGACCGACAGAGAATGGGGCGAGCCGATTGTTATGGATCCGGAGGTTAAACAGCGTATTGATGACATCTGGGACGAGCTTGATATCATGAGCGCGGCAAGCCCGAACGGTAATGCGAATTAAGAAGAGAGTTTATGTCAGAAATAGTTTGTAAGGTTGAGCGTATTTCCCCGCTCACCGATGCTGTATACAAAGTGGAACTCACCCCGCCTGATGCGATGGAGTTTAAGGCCGGACAATACGTGTTGGTGCACATGGGTGAGAAAGACCAGCGCCCCTTTTCGATTGCCAACGCGGGCAATGACAACCATCGTATCGAGCTGCATATTGGCGCCGATCCTGATAACACCTATGCCGGGGAAGTGCTGGAACGTATGCAGAAAACAGGCGAAATTACATTAAGTGGCGGTCATGGTGAAGCTTTTCTGCAGCCAAACGGCATGCCTATGGTGCTGATCGCTGGCGGTACAGGGTTTTCCTATGCCTATTCCATTTTGCAGCAACACCTGGCCAGCGACGACAGCACACCTATCACGCTTTACTGGGGTGGACGTCACGCCCAGGATTTATATCTGGCCGACGAGCTGAGAGCACTGGCCAAACAGCACGAAAAATTTACTTTCGTTCCGGTGGTCGAGTTTGCCGCCGACAGCTGGCACGGACGTACCGGCTGGGTTCACCATGCGGTGATGGCCGATCATGCTGATTTGAGTCACCTGCAGGTTTATGTAGCCGGGCGGTTTGAAATGGCCAAGACGGTACGTGAGGACTTTACGGTACGCGGTCTGAAAAAGGAAAATCTTTACGGCGACGCCTTCGCGTTTATCTGAATTTGTTGTGCGGCATCGTATTTTCTGTCGATGCCGCGTTCCTTCGACCATCCCCCCATTCTGTGTGTTCGATGACCTTGTTATTGGGCCACTGCCGCCTTAGTGTCGTAGTCTTACTCATTACGCGATAACGCAATTTATTACCGTTGCTTCAGAACAAGATAAGGCATTCAGATGAGAATAATCCACGCATTGCTGGCAGGCAGTCTGACACTTCTGGCTACCAGTACATTTGCACAGAATAATCCCACTCAGAATAACCAGAAGCTGCACGCTATTGCCGATGCCGTATCGGCAGAGCGAATCGAACAGGACATTGAAAAGCTGGTGAGCTTTGGTACCCGCCACACGCTGTCGGAAACCGAAAGTGAGACCCGGGGCATTGGCGCAGCACGACGCTGGATAAAAGCCGAGTTCGATAAAATCTCCGAGGCCTGCGGCGGGTGTCTTGAGGTTTACATGCAGTCCGAGATCATCGAAGGCGAAAAACGCATTCCAGAGCCCACCGAAGTGGTGAACGTGATCGCCGTGCAGCGCGGTACCACCGATCCGGATCGCTACGTAGTGATGTCAGGCGATATCGATTCGCGGGTCTCTGACGTAATGGATGCTACATCAGACGCTCCCGGTGCCAATGATAATGCCTCTGGTGTAGCCGGCGCGCTGGAAGCCGCGCGGGTACTCAGCCAGTACGAGTTTAATGGCAGTATTGTGTATGCAGCGCTGTCTGGTGAGGAGCAAGGTCTGTTTGGCGGCAAAATCATGGCCAGTCAGGCCAAGCAGGACGGCTGGCGGATCAAGGCGGTGCTGAACAATGACATGATAGGCAATATCGAAGGGGTTAACGGCGTGGTCAATAATACCACCGCGCGACTGTTTGCCGAGGGTACGCGGGTCACTGAAACCGAAGAAGAGGCGCGCAGCCGTCGCTTTACCGGCGGTGAGGTCGACTCACCCAGCCGTAACCTGGCCCGCTATATTGATACCTTGGCCGACACCTATATTGAAAACCTCGATACCATGCTGATTTATCGTCTGGATCGCTTTGGACGGGGCGGACACCACCGCCCCTTTAATGCAGAAGGCTATCCGGCAATCCGTATTATGGAAACCAACGAGAATTATCAGCGCCAGCATCAGGATCTGCGTACCGAAAACGGCATCACTTATGGTGATACCATTGATGGCGTAGACTTTGACTATGCAGCCAAACTGACAGGCCTGAATGCCGTTGCGCTGGCCGCCATGTCATGGGCACCGGCCCCGCCGTCAGGCGTTGAGATAGAAGGCGCGGTGAAACCGTCTACACATTTGAGCTGGAACGCCGTAAGCAAGGACAGCAATCCGCAACTTGGCGGCTATAAAGTTTACTGGCGTCACACTGCCGCACCACAGTGGGAGTACAGCCGATTTGTCGGGGACGTCACCGAAACAACCCTGGAAAACGTGGTGATTGATAATTACTTTTTCGGTGTCGCCAGTGTCAGCCAGGACGGCACCGAAAGTCCGGTGGTGTTTCCGGGCGCTGCGGGCAGTTTCGGCGAATAAACATCAGTGCCGGGTATGTCGCCCGGCACATATTTAATCAATAACTGTTATACTTAAAAATCATTAGGTTAGGATTGTAGATCGGGGTTGCAGGCATTATGCGCAAAATGTGGTTAGTGATCGTCTTTGTGATTGCCCAGATTGGATTTGTCCGCGCTGAGCCACTGGTGCTGGCCGCTTCACAGTTCACCACCTATGTGGATGACGAAGGGGAACCGGCCCGCCTTAATGCCCTTATCCGCGAGGCCTTTTCGCGCATGCAGCAGGACATTGAGCTGCAGGTTATGCGTCAGGCGTTTTTAGGCAGCGCTCTGGTTTCCGGCAAGGCTCACGGCGAGTATGCCTATATCGATCTGGACGACAGAAAATCCAACTTTGTCTATTCCCAGGCATACCTGCCAGCCTACCTGTATGCCGCCAGCAAATCGGTCAGCGTGCAGCGTGTAAAACTCATCCCACACCTGCATGATTACCGGGTAGCAGTCGAAAACCGGTTTGCAAACACTCCCCGTTTTCGCCTACTCAAAGAGATTAAGTGGTCGCGTAACCCCTCATCGTATGACGCATTCCGGCAAATTGCCGATGATCGCGCCCCGTATCTCATGACAACCCGACTGTTGATCGATGAGTTTAACCGATTACTCAATGATGATGATGAGGAGCTGTTATTGTTGTCTGCCGCACCTTTGGTGACAACAGGGATCCACCTGTCAATGAATCAGAAACACCCGCAGGCCCAGACGATCATTGAGCAATTCGACAATACGATCACACAAATGCAGCGCGACGGCAGCTTTAACCGGTTACTGGGCGTTGCCTGGCTAACACTGGATGTCGATGGTGACGGCACGGCAGATTTTGTATCCAGCGCGCAGACACCCCATGAAATAAAGGACAGTAATGCGCTGAGCTATGCGTACCCGCTGGATTCAACACAAAGCAATGACAATTCCAGCTTTTATGTTGATGGTGAGAAGTACGACAACTGGGACGATGTTGCTCAGGTGATCGCCGATAGTCCGGATGTCCGCCCCAGTCTGTTAGATCCGGAAGTTTATTCACGCATGCTGCAGCGCTGGTAGTTACCCGGCACTTCCCTGAATTCTGCGCATACCGTTACTGTTCAGTTTTATTAAATAATCTTCACTGTATTGATTTACGCCTCTTACGATCATAAACTTTCAGTAATTTCTGAAACTTCATA
>CAZDUT010000089.1:0-11378 GCA_964508695.1 uncultured Alteromonas sp. | reverse complement strand
AATACCTGGTTGGCGGCGTCGTCGATTATGTTGACGGGCTGGAAGGTTCCCGCTTTTTGGTGGAAAACCCTAACGCCTCCACCACCTGTGGTTGCGGTGCAAGTTTCAGTATCTGATTGTAAGCGCCTCCTGCCAGACAGGTGGCGCGCTTTCCAACTTTTTCACCCCGGTGGGTAAAGTTCTGTGCCGTTTAGGTATAAAATCAGTACATCAATGCTATGTTTACTGCTTAAAACAGGACGCTTTGTATGAAACTGTACGGTTCAATTACATCACCCTATGTGCGGCGTATCCGCATCATACTGGCCAACACGCCCCATGAATTTCTGGATCTGCAAATATTCTCTGGTGATGATCGTAAGCTTCTGGCGTCACGCAATCCCACGATGAAAATCCCCTGCCTGGAAGATGACGGGCAAATGCTGTTCGACTCACGGGTTATTTATCGCTATCTGAGTGACAAGTTCGGTTATGGCGAACTCGACTGGGAGAAAGAGAACCAGCTGACGCTGATTGATGCCGCCAACGACTCTTTCGTGCAGCTGTTACTGTTACAGCGCTCGGATATTGATACCAATGAAGATCGTCTACATTTCCGGCTCCAGAAAGAGCGTATCGAAGCCGTGCTGGAAAGCCTTGAATCTCAGCTTGAACGGGGTGGATTTAGCGGCTGGAGCTATCCGGAGATCAGTCTGTACACCCTGGTAGACTGGGTAGAGTTCCGCCAGTTACATGATCTGGCAGCGTACCCTGAACTGCGGGCGTTTCGCGAGAAACATGTAGACCGCATCGAGATCACTGCCACCGATCCCCGTCAGTAACCCCGGTCAAACGCAAATGCATAGTTGAGTGGCAGCCCCTTAAGGTAACGCCTGGCATTGTCGATAAATACACCAACCACATCTTCTGGCCTGGATATAGCGGCCGTGTGCGAGGTGATCGTAATGTTAGGGTGATGCCAGAATGGGTGTGTGGACGGCAGCGGCTCTTCACGAAACACATCCAGTACGGCAGCACTTAACTGACCATCATCCAGCGCCTCAATGAGATCATCATCGACAATGGCGTGGCCTCGCCCGGCGTTAATAAGAATCGCGCCGGCGCGCAGCTGACGCAAAAACTGACTATCAATAATATTCTCGGTCTCTGGCGTATCGGGGAGAAGGTTAACCACAGCATCACACTGGCTGACAAACGCATTGATGTCGCTTTGTGTGTAGGTCGCATCAAAACCCTCAGCGTGTTTAGCAGTGCGGGTCAGGCCAATGATCTTCATGCCAAACGCATGGGCAACCGGGACCAGAGCCCGGGCGATTGAACCCGCGCCCAGCACGCCGAGCGTCTGCCCCGCAAGCGGTCGGATTTCCGCTTCCCGCCAGCGTGGCGGTGATTGTTGCTGTTGCGATACAAAGGTGGCTACATTACGCGAAAAGTGCAGCAGATAGGCAAACACATACTCGCGCATCTGTTCACCAAATATGCCTTTCACGCCGGTCAGTACATAGTCGGTTTTTTGCAGGCGTAGCAAGGGCGTATTGCCTGCCCAGGTGGACTGACACCAGGTCAGGTTATGACATGCCGGCACAATTTCAGCCGCCATGTTAGGGTCTGCCAGCATGACGCTGACATCGTCAGGACAGATCCCGGACGGCGAGGTGGCCGACTGAGCAACCGACAGGCCGGGCAGGGCATGTTGCGTGATCAGCTTGTGTAAAAGCGTCGCATCGCGACTCAAAATTGTCAGCGCCAGTGTGTCAGTCATTGACCTCTCCTGTGTGTAGTAAACATTTCTTTCCTGTTTGCGAACAGAATGTCGCGGGTAATTGTTTATAAAGTGTTAGCAAGCTTTTACATTTGGGTGAAAAGATAAAGGAAAAAAGATTTATGCAGTCACCTATCGATCACGCCAAAATCCTGTCACCACGTCGCAACACCACTGAAGCCTCATCAATCGACGGCCTGGTAGATGAACAGCTGGCACACTTTGGCATTGATACACAATCCGAATACGGACAGGCGCTGGCCGCCACAGCCGGCAACCTGTATCAGGCGCAGTCGGATGTGATGCGCTTGTGGGACATTACCAGCAACACACTGAAAACGCTAAGTAAAGAAGACAAGGTAGCGTACTTCAACGCCAAGAAGTTTCTGTCTTTTCAGATTGCCAAAATCCTCGATACCCTGCAAAACCCCTTCAGAGCCACCTACCAGAGCTTAGGCGGCGGTAACGCCACCCAGGGCCATTACCCGTTGTTCGACAATGTTACCGCACTGTTCTCGGCGACCCCGGTGATAGTACGCACCGCCACCTACGTGTATGCCTGTACTGAATGGGTGGACGATGCGTTTCAGGGTAAGGAATTTACCCATCAGATTTACTCCCGCCTGCTAAACCCTACTAATATTTCTCTGGCCAACGCCATTGTTGATATGGAAGCCGGGCCATATTCGGCGGACTACCTGGCGTGGAATTTTAACTCAGGCATGGCCGCCATCGACGGCATGCTGTCCAATGTACTTTCCCACGGTGATGTGCTGGTGGTTTCGCGCAATGTGTACGGGGGGGTGTATCAGCTGTTGCACGACTTTTATGCACGCGCCAACCGCATGGACATACAGTTGGTTTGGTTTGACGGCTACAGTGAAGATGAATTTATAACCTGTATGGAGCAGGCGCGTAGGGAGCATGGTGACCGTCTGGATAACGGCGCCAGTATGCACGTTTACCTTGAATCGCCGTGTAACCCCCATGGCTATGTGCTGGATGTGCCAGCCATTTGTCGTTATGCCCATGCGCAGGATGCGCTGGTGATGCTGGACTCTACGCTGGCCACTCCGGTATTGCACCAGCCGCTGCAGCATAAAGACAAAGCTGCACGCCCGGACTATGTAGTACACAGTTACACCAAGGACATCTGCGGGAGTGGCGCGACGACAGCTGGTGTGGTTATAGGTGAGGCCTATCGTATGTTCCAGCCAAAAGGCGCATGCATGAACGGCTATGACTGGTCGAAAACCATGTTCTGGGATGTGTATTACATTAAAGGCGCGTTCCTGGACTCTGAAAAAGCCTTCGATGTACTGAATGGGATGAAAACGTTGCCGCTGAGGATGATGAAAAAAGTCATGAATACCCGGGTATTCACCAGCTTCCTCGATGCGCATCCACAGATCCGCGTTAACAGTCATGCACTGCCGAGCCACGAAAATGCCGGGTTGCGGGAGAAACAACACAAACATGGCTGGCCGTGTGCACTATTCACGGTGGATATGGCGGCAGCAGGGCTTGAGCGTGAAATCTTTACCCGTTTCTTTGATGCCCTTGAGCCTGCGTTCAGCCACCAGGTCAGTATCGGCCAGACCAATACCATCGTGCTTTGCCCGGCACTGACCTCCCATTCTGAACTGAGTCAGGCAGAGCAGAAGAAGGCAGGCATCGATCTCACGACCATGCGGATCGCCATGGGAACGGATGACGTGAAGCATCTGATGGCGCACTTTATGCTCGCAGCGAAGCATTACATTGAGCCCGCCATGCCCGGTTTCTGCGATGGCTTTATGTCACCTGATGAGATTGATGCGCTGTACACCTCAGTCACCAGTAACGTCAGCCAGCAATACCATAATGACAGTCCACAAATGGCATCCTTACTGGATCAATAGCGAAGCACGCCGATACCCTGTAGTATGACAATCGCGATCATATTACTGAGGTATCGGCATGTACCATTTTACGCTTAATGCAACCTTTCACGCTCCGCTAACCCCCATTTACGAGGCGTTTCACAAGCCGGATATGCTGATGGAATGGTTTGCGCCGGGTGAAGCAACGGTCGCACAGGTCATGTCGCATTTTGAGGAAGGGGGACGCTACCGCATTGTCCTGCAAGAGCCCTCGGGCGAACAGTACTCCCTGACCGGTCAGTACACACATATCGTGCCCAACGAACAACTGGCGTTTTCCTGGGCCTGGGAAGACAACGAAGAAGAGTCAATCATGACGGCGGTGGAAATTCATTTTGAAGCAGAGAACGCGGACACCACCACCATCACGCTCACCCAAACGGGATTCATGAACGAAGAAGAGCGCGATCAGCACCAGAATGGCTGGATGTCCTGCCTGGAACAGCTGGCCACCCTGCCATTACATGATGCCTTTCACGAATAGGACAAAAAGGCTAGCTCACTGATTCCAGAGAAGCCTTGCCGGACGCTTCCCGAAAGGTTTCGTAATCGCTGTAACCCTCGGCACCACCACCGTACCATTTCGACATATCGTCGTAGGCATTCAGTGGGTAATCGTGCTCAAACCGTGTCGGCAGATCCGGATTCGTGATAAATGGCCGGCCAAAGGCAATCATATCCGCATCGCCGTCGGCGATGCGTGTTTCAGCACTTTCCTTTTCATAACCGCAATTACCCATCAGCATACCGTCGAACAGGGCCCGAAACTCCGCGAGTGTCATGGGCTCGCCACGTTCGTGGAAGCCGAAGCCCAGTCCATCCATAACATGCAGGTAACCTATCTCCAGTGCATTGAGTTGCTGGGCGACATAGGTAAAGGTTTCCCGGTAATCATCGGCGCCCATGTCATTGAACACACCGTTTGGTGAAAGACGAACGCCTACCTTCGCTGCAGGCCACACACTGAGTATGGCGTCCATTACTTCGCCTAAGAAACGATAGCGGTTCTCAATGCTGCCACCGTATTCGTCGTCGCGTTGGTTACTGCGACCGTCAAGAAACTGATTAATCAGATAGCCGTTGGCGGCATGGACCTCAACGCCGTCAAATCCAGCATCTTTGGCATTTTGTGCCGCTTTGCGGTAATCCTCGACGGTCCGTTTAATATCGCCGACCTCCATCGCGCGCGGCACCTCATAGTCTTTTTTGCCTTTGGGGGTGTGAATTTGATCGCCTTCCAGTTTCACTGCCGAGGCGGAGAAAGGGGCTTTACCGTTATGGAAATCGCTGTGAGAAGCGCGCCCGGTATGCCACAACTGCAGTACCATGCGCGACCCGGCCTCATGCACCCGTTCGGTTACGGAGCGCCAGCCTTCCACCATCTCCTGGGTATAAATACCGGCAGAGTCTACCCAGCCATTGGCTTCTTCTGAAATTGACGTTGCTTCGCTGATGAGTAACCCCGCCCCGGCACGCTGGGAGTAGTAATCTCCCATGACTTTATTGGGTATGCGATCACTGCCCGCGCGTCCACGGGTCAGCGGGGCCAATACCATACGATTTTTGAGGGAATAACCAGCCCATTCCAGAGGCTGAAACAGCGGTGAATCTGACATGCAATGCTCCTGTACCTTGCGTATGTATGAACAACAGAGTGTTGAGTACATACAGAGATAGGATGCATAAAGTTTGTTTCAAGCCGGGGAGTAAGCACACATTTATCTTTGTCATAGCTAAGGGGTATAAGGGTGCTCACTGGCCCGAGGGTGAACAGCGGTCGTCAGTTATAAGCGCGCTGGTAAATATTAAGCGCGTCCGCCTCGGTAATGTCGCAGGGGTTATTGATCAGCAGCCGGGTTTGCAGCATGGCATCGCGCGCCAGCCTCGGCAGCGCTGCTTCGTTAATACCACACTCAGCCAGTGTTTGGGGCAAACCCAGCTGGCCGGAAAGGTCATAAAAGTAACGCGCCAACGTTTCCGCTCCTGACTGATGAGCAGGTATATTAGAGCAAATCAACCGTGCAATATGGTCATAGTCGTCACCTGCTGCCGTCGCGTTGTGGCGCAATACGTGGGGTAATACGAGTGCATTGCTCAGACCATGAGGAATGTGAAAATGGCCACCCAGCGGGTAAGCCAGCGCATGTACGCCGGCGACCGGCGCATTGGCAAACGCCTGACCGGCCATGAATGCACCAAGCAGCATTCGCTGTCTGACTGCGACATTGTCAGGCTGCTCGCAAGCCAAGATTATATTACCGGACAACAACGTAAGGGCTTGTGTGGCGAGCATGTCGGAATAGGGGTTTCGCTTAACTTTACTTGTGATGGCCTCAATGCCATGCACCATCGCATCGATGCCGGTTGCTGCCGTAACATGGCGGGGCAGACCGATTGTCAGGTTGGCGTCAAGCATGGCGACATCGGGCAACAGCAGCGGCGAGACAATCCCGGCTTTGGTGGTGGTGCCGGTTGTCACCACGGCCACCGGCGTCGCTTCGGAACCGGTGCCGGCCGTGGTAGGAATGAGGATTAATGGCAACCGCGTCCCTTTTACCTGCTCGACGCCATACAGATCAGACAGTTCCTGGGTATCGTGTAGCGCCTGCTCACAGGCAAGCCGGGCAATGACTTTTGCAGTATCCAGTGAACTGCCGCCGCCAATTCCAATAATACCGTCAGCACGGTGAGCATGTGCTGCCTGCACCGCGTCCAGAATGACAGACTCCGGCGGATCGGCCACAACCTGATCAAACACCGCAACCTCAAACACTGACAATGCACTGAGAAGCGGGCTAACAAGGCCAGCAGCGGCAATGCCGGGGTCGGTCACAATCAATGGACGCTGAATGTTCCTGGCGCCGAGTTCAACGCCAAGATTGTTGCTACAGCCAGGCTCGCAGATTACGGTGGGTACTGTAGTAAAACGAAATGCGGTCATCTCACCTCACCTCTTAAACAAGGGGTAGAATTAAGTGTAACCAGTACGACAGCAGTCTGCGTTTCTATTTATGAATAGAGAAGTATTCATCGGGTCGATAAGACCCGATGACTGTCAGGGGAACCAGTGACGCGTGCGATTGGCAAACCACACCAGCGACAGCATCACCGGTACTTCTACCAGTACCCCAACCACGGTAGCCAGCGCCGCACCACTATGCAGACCAAAAACGGAAATAGCCACAGCCACCGCCAGTTCAAAGAAATTGGAGGTGCCAATCATGCAGGCCGGTGAGGCAACGTTATGCGGTAAATGCAGTTTTTTGGCAATGAAATACGCGATAGCAAATATGCCATACGTTTGGATAAGTAACGGAATGGCAATCAGGACAATGGCTTCGGGCCTGGTAAGTATGGTGTCAGCCTGCAGGCCAAAGAGCAGAAACACTGTTGCTAACACGCCTACAATGGACCAGGGCTTGAGCCACTGAAGAAAATGAGCCAGGCGGCGGTGGTCATCTTTGCGGTCGAGTTTCCTGCGCGTAACCACGCCGGCGATAAACGGGATAAGGACGTACAGGACGACGGACAGCATTAGCGTATCCCAGGGCACAGTGATGTCAGTCACCCCAAGCAGTAAGCCGGCAAGTGGCGCGAACGCAAAGATCATGATCACATCGTTAATCGAAACCTGTACCAGGGTGTAATTAGCATCACCTTTGGTAAGCTGACTCCACACAAACACCATCGCCGTGCAGGGGGCTACACCCAGCAGGATCATGCCGGCAATGTATTCGCTAGCCGTTTGTGGGTCGACCATGTCCGCAAATATACCCTTGAAGAACAACCAGCCCAGCACTGCCATGGTAAAGGGTTTTACCAGCCAGTTTATAACCAGGGTCAACGCCAGCCCTTTAGGCTTTTTACCCACATCTTTGATGGAAGAAAAGTCAACCTGTACCATCATGGGGTAGATCATAAACCAAATAAGGAGTGCGATAACGAGGTTCACATGTGCGTATTCCAGAGCTGCAATAAAAGCGAACACGCCGGGTACGGTACTGCCGGCCACCACCCCCGTAATGATCGCCAGACCAACCCACAACGATAAAAAACGTTCAAAAATGCCCATATTCGCCTCCTAAAATGAACGCTTGCGCAGCGAGCCATCTAGCAACAGGATTCGGGGGGAGCGCGAAGACGGCGCGACTTTACTGTTCTGCATTGCAGGGGCCTGAAGCTCAGACATAATAATGTGTGGTAGTGACAGATTGCTGATCATACCGGCGTAGCTCCCAGTCCGGCGAGCTTCTGTTTAAGCTCGGCGGGTGAGGGCTGTAGTTTTGCCAAAACGGTAAGCTTAAATACGCGGGTTTCTATTAGTCTGATGCACGTTGCGAAGGCGTTGGCCTTTTCCTCTTCACTGCCGCCTGCTTTTGAGGGATCGGCCAGTCCCCAGTGCACCCTGACCGCTTGCCCAAACCATACCGGGCAGGTTTCGCCGGCTGCGGAATCACACACCGTCACAACCACATCGGGTGTATAGCGTTCGAACATATTCCACGACTGACTGGCCAGTTTATCGGTGCTGTAGCCGGCCTCAGACAAATATTTCAGTGTAAGGGGATGGACTTCGCCGGCTGGCTGGCTGCCGGCGCTTCGGGCTTCAATGACACCTTCGGCCAGTTTATTGGTAATGGCTTCGCACAGGATGCTACGGCACCGGTTGTGGGTGCAGATATACAGGATTTTCATAACAGCGCTCAGCTCTACGTTTGTAATGGATATGAAATTTCATATATGTATATTTTCATAGGTGACAATAAACTGCAATTGCGGGGATAGGTGGGGCAGATGTGCTTTGATAAAATTGCAGATGAGTTACCGGCGCTGTCTCGCGCCGGTATGCCAGCAAGTTGTATTAAGAAGTGAGGTGGGGGCGACAGGCGGTACTGACGTCACCGGCAGTGAAAATTTCTATCCAGTAACCGTCAGGATCTTTAATGAATGCAATACCTTTCATGGCGCCGTCATCTGGGCGCTTTTGAAAAGGAACATCCAGCGCGTCGAAACGTGCGCAGGCGGCGTGCAGATCCGGGACGTGAAAGCCAATATGGCCAAAACCTTTCGGCTCGCTGTTACCGTTATGATAATCGGTTGTCTCTGGTGTATCGTCCCAGTTATGGGTGAGCTCCAGCATAGCGGGGCGGCCAAATGTCTGTGCGGTGCGTTTTTCAGGATCATCGCTGATATCAGCAAAGTCCTCGCCAGCAGTCAAAAAGTAAAGGCTGAATTTCATGTCCGCAAAATCCAGGCGCTTCAGCAGAGTCATCCCCATCACGCGGGTGTAGAAGTCCAGTGACCGCGAGGGATCAGCAATACGCAGCATGGTTTGGTTAAATACGAACCCGTCGGTGGCGGCGTCTTTGTCTTCACACAGGCCCTCGGCCTTATCAAAATGGCGACTCATTGAGATTCCTCATTCTTTGTCAGTATCACTTGTACGCTAGGTGAGGATGGCGAGTTTAGATTACAAGTCCCGATTTCAAGGCGAGGTGATGTATGTTTATCTTGTCGTTATGGATAAACGCAATGAGCCGCAGCCGCGCGGTGGTAAAGGTCAGATGGCTTTACAGTATTCACCCAGTACCGCCGGGCGCGACGCGCCGGTGACGGCAGGCAGGTTACCTGGTACATCATGCTGGTATGCCCAGGCCAGCCAGGCAAACGCAGCTCCCTCTACCCATTGCGGATGCAGGCCAACACGGGTGCTGGTGGCCGTTGTAATGTCATGCGTGTGCAGCGTATCGCTGATGGCCGATACCAGACGCCGGTTAAACGCACCTCCCCCACAAATAATCAGTTCTGTGGGCGCCTCTGGCAGCGCCGGGCTAAGGTGTATCACGCTGTTACAGATACTTTTGCAGGTAAGCGACAGTAAGGTAGCCTGGACATCGTTGGGAAGCAGTTCGGCACCGGTGTCGGACATATGGCGTGTGAGCCAGTGAAGATTGAAGTACTCCGGGCCCGTGCTTTTTGGCGCAGACTGTGCGAAGTAATCGTCCGCGAGCAGTGACGACAGTAACGTTTGATCCGGTTTGCCAGTGGCCGCCCAGTCACCGTTTTCATCATAGGGTGTGTGCTTGTATTGCTGACACCAGGCATCCATCAGCGTGTTACCCGGACCGGTGTCAAAACCGCTTACCGGGGCGTCTTGTGCGGCAGCAAGCACCGTTATATTGGCAATGCCGCCGATGTTTACCACAAAGCGGTTGCAGCTAGCATCGGCAAACTGAAAGGCATGAAAGGCGGGCGCTAATGGTGCCCCCTGACCCCCTAAGGCAATGTCTTTGCGCCTGAAATCACCGATCACGTCGATGCCGGTTTCAGCAGCAAGCGTCGCAATATCGCCAATCTGTAAACTAAATGCCGGCTGACCGAGTGGGGCGTGCAAAATCGTTTGCCCGTGCGAGCCAATCGCAGTAATGTCATCAGCGTTCAGATCTTGTGCGTCGAGCAGCGTATTCACCGCCTGAGCAAACACGCTGGCGACCTGTCGGTCGGCTTTGCCCATCGTCGTAATATCAGCAGTGGGGGTGCGGGCAAGATAAGCCAGGGTGGCCTGCAGTGTTGCCGGGTAGGGCAGGGAGGCCTGCGCCAGCGTGCGGCAGGCAGCTGGCGTGATATCACACAGCACGGCGTCTACGCCATCCATGCTGGTGCCTGACATCACGCCAATATACAGCGCCATGCTATTTCTGCAGAGCCAGCATGATCCGCCTGGTGTTATCTAACTGCGCCGTACGCACATCGGCAATCTTCATAAACGCGTCGCGCTCTGATGCATCAATAGGACGGGCTTTGGGCAGTTCTACCGTCCGCGGATTACGGTGGACGCCGTCGACCAGAAACTCATAATGAACGTGTGGACCGCTGGCAAGTCCGGTGCTACCCAGGTATCCGATGGTTTCACCCTGTTTAACGTTATCACCCACTTTCACCGCACGTTTGGTGAAGTGCAGATATTTGGTTTCATAGCGCTCACCATGTTTAATGAATACATGATGACCATTGTACTTATCGTACGATGACTTAATTACGCGTCCGTCACCGGCGGCCATCACCGGGGTACCTCTGGCGGCGGCATAGTCTGTACCGCGGTGCGCTTTCCAGCGTTTCTGAACAGGGTGAAAACGTGATTTGGTGAAATTCGAACTGACATACTTAAAGTTCACCGGCGCACGCAGGAAGCTTTTACGCATGCTGCGCCCTTCCGGCGTGTAGTAACGGCCGTCATCATGCAATATCGCGCGGAAGGTTTCACCACGATTCACAAATTCTGCCGCAACAATGTCGCCCACCCCGACAAATTCACCGTCGATGTACTGCTCTTCGTAAATGACATTAAACGTATCGCCGCGGCGGATTTCCATGGCAAAGTCGATGTCCCAGCCGAAAATGCCGGCCAGACTCATAATTTGATTGCTGGTCATGCCAGCGCCAGCCGCAGCGTTCCAGAAGCTGGAGTCAATTTCACCCTGCGCAAAGTTATAACGCACGTCAACGTCACGGGTTTCCAGTTCAGCTACCAGCTTAATGCTGTCACCGTCCTGCTTCGGCATTACCAGCAGGGTTTCAGTGGCGGATAATTTATATTGCAGCCCACCGAACAGACCCTCATTGTCAGTTTTAAATGACAGTTCATCCCCGGGAAGCAAGGTGACCAGTGTTTTGGCAAGCTCTCCGGATTGTGT